>PWNW01000058.1 GCA_003557605.1 Spirochaetaceae bacterium | reverse complement strand
TGCTTTGCTTCCCGGTTCAACCGGTTATTCGGACTGAAGGGGCACGTGTGGTGGGACCGCTACCGCAGCAACATCGTGAAGGGGCCGCGGAAGCTCCAGGACACCTTCCGGTACATCAGCGAGAATCCGGTAAAGGCAGGACTGGCAGATACCGCTGATGCCTACGGCTACAGCGGCATCTACATGATCAAACGCAAGCTATTCTACCTGATTGAACCTCCCGATGAGCTTTTTGAAGAATACCTGAAAGAAGTGCTTCCATCGCAGATGTGCTGATGAATAGTTTTAAATTCACCTTAGGGAGCAGTCTCTAGATCTGTAAACTCATTGCTGCTCAGCTTGCGGAAGAAAATATCTCTGCTCATAAGTAACATGAAAGCACCCAGGAAAGCAAAGGCGGATGACACAACGGCAAAGGTGTTGAGCTCAATACTGAATATGGTGATCTGAAATTCGGGAATCCAGGAGTTAATTGCGTTTACCCCTCCATGGAACAGTATTGCTAAAAGGCCGCTTCCCTTGCTTTGAATGAATAGCCAGGTCATGGTAATGGAAAGTCCCGTAACGGAAAAGGTGTACCAGATAATCTGTGATTCCATTCCCTGCTGTGAAGACCCTGGAATCAGAAACAGAGGCAAATGCCAGTATGTCCATATGATTCCAAGAATGACGCTTGCAGTGAAGGGTGTAAACTTGCACAGCATCCGTTTTTGAGCAAATCCTCTCCAGCCAGGCTCCTCCATTCCGCCTCCTAAAAAGATCATAAACAGCAGTACGAGGGGATAGATGTACCAAGGACCGCCTTCAAGGGTCTCTATTGCGGGGCCTACTGAAACAGTGCTTCCGAAGAGGTTTTTCATCAGAAGGATTGCTGTGAGCATTAACAGCGGCAGAAAGCATGCGGCAAAATACCAGCGAAGAGGAACCTTCCACTTGAATGCTGCAGCCAAAAACGGTCTTGTGCTGCCAAGTATTCGGCTCACTGTCAATGCTGCGGCAAATGGTCCTAAAACTCCGATGAGCATGATCAGTTGACGCAGTTCAGGGTCCATGGAGTCGGCAAAGATCAGCGGAATCCACACGATCCAGGAAAACAGATATGCCAGCACATAAAACCAAATAAGCGGTCTCTTCTTTATCAATCCTTTCATCTGGCACCTCGAAACAGCAGAAAGTGAAAACTAGATATTTTAGAGTACTTTACTCTGAATATTTGATAGATGCAATGTAAAATATGAGAAAAAACTGCATAAATACGAGTTTTGCCATGTATGCTTTCCGATGGATCTGAACCTGTTCACCCGCCTCATAATGCGCTTCGAAGATCAGCCAGTATGATATACTGTGCTTGAAAGCAAACGATTCAATACCAGCAGGGAGATTGATTATGGCTATATGGCATCGGTCATGCACTTTGGAAGAACTCAATGAAGCAGTCCAAGGAAATCTCTGCGGACTGCTCGGCATCATATTTACTGAGATCGGTTCTGATTCGCTTACCGCAGAAATGCCTGTAGATGAACGAACTCGGCAGCCTGCAGGGCTGCTTCATGGAGGGGCATCAGCTGTTCTGGCAGAGACTGTCGGGAGCTTTGCGTCACATCTCTGCCTAGATCCGGAGATCTATTATGCAGTGGGCCAGCAGGTGTCTGCAAGCCATCTGCGTCCTGTGCGAAGCGGCAAGGTAACAGGCAAAGCAGTTCCTCTTCATCTGGGCAGGAGAAACCACCTGTGGGATATCAGCATCACTAACAGCGCTGGTCAGCTGTGCTGCTCGGCGAGGCTTACTACCGCAATACTCAGCAGGCGATGATGACGGATTGGATACAAGTGAGAGCTCTGTCCCCTGCTTTGAGTTGACAGGGTGGGAGAAATGGAACACCATGTAAAAAACATTCTGAGGGACTTCAATGATGAAAGAACATCTTCAGGGCAGCTGCATCAGCATTGATGCAAAAAGCTGGAGTTATCAAATTGAAATACTCCATGAAAGATACTTGGTGCATCGCTATTTTGGAAAGAAATTATCCGGTATTTCAGAGCTTCACCAGGAAAGAAGTTTTAAAAAAAACTACGGGACTATCCATCCGGACAGAACGTTCAACGAATTTTCCTTTGAAACTGAGCTGTTTGAGCTGACCTCTCCGGGGAAGGGAGACTATCGAGTTCCCCTGTTTAACGGCAGAAGCAGTAAAGGATCATCAGTGTTTTCTTTTGTCTATGATTCACATGAAATAATGGAAGGAATTTTGGACGTTCCCGGACTCCCTGGTGTCTATGCTGAAGAAGGGGATTCAGCCTCCACGCTGAAAATTACCTGCCGTGACGAAGACTCCGGTCTCAATGTGCATCTGTATTACGGAGTCATTCCAGAATTTGACACACTCCTTCGGTGGTGCTGTTTTGAAAACAGGGGAACTGATCCAGTGAGCATTGAACGTGCAATGAGCTTTCTTCTCGATATCCCTGAGGACAATTTCGATGTCCTCACTCTTCATGGAGCTTATGCCCGGGAGCGGACTGCACAGCGCAACAGGCTTAATGGAGGAATCAGTTCTTTCTCATCACTGAGAGGAATCAGCAGTCATCACATGCAGCCCTTTCTCGGCATGCTGTCCCCGGAAACAGGAGAAAATTCAGGAAGCGCCCTGGGTGTTCTGCTGGTTTACAGCGGAAACTTTCTTTTTGAGGTGGAGAAAACTGCCTACGGAACCGTAAGAATCACATCAGGCATGCATGATCAGGGATTTTCATGGCTCCTTGAGCCTGGTGAGTCATTGTTCACTCCCCAGGCTGTTCTGATACAGTCCTATGAAGGGCTCGGCGGGATGACCAGAACCTTCCATCGTCTGATACGAACACGGCTTTGCCGTGGAGAGCATCGTGATGCGCAGCGGCCTGTGCTGATAAACAACTGGGAGGCAACCTATTTCGACTTTACCCGTAATGACCTGCTGAAGCTTGCCGATGAAGCTCATAACGTAGGAATAGAGCTCTTTGTTCTTGATGACGGGTGGTTTACCAATCGAAGTGACGACACAACAGGCCTTGGTGACTGGCAGGAAGACCGGAAAAAGCTTTCAGGAGGTCTTCAGGAGCTTTCTCAGGATCTTCTGAAGCGAAAACTGAAGATGGGATTGTGGGTTGAACCTGAGATGGTATCTCCCGGTACTCGGCTGATGCAGGATCATCCCGACTGGGTGCTTGGATACCCAGAAAAAGAACTTACCATGGGACGCACTCAGCTGGTGCTTGACCTGGCGCATCCTGATGTGCAGCAGCACCTGATTGATACCTTCACAAGAGTCTTTTCTTCGGCAGACATCTCCTATGTGAAATGGGACATGAACCGCTGCATAGGAGAATGGCGCTCTGCATATCTTCCTCCCGAGAGGCAGGGAGAGGTGTCCCACCGCTATGTGCTCGGTCTTTATCGGGTGATGAAGGAGCTCACCGAAAGATTTCCCCATATCCTCTTTGAGGGATGTGCAGGGGGAGGTGGACGCTATGATGCCGGTATTCTTGCTTTCATGCCTCAGTATTGGACCAGCGACAATACCGACGGGGTTTCACGGCTGTTCATTCAGCACGGCACAAGCATGATATATCCCCTGAGCACTATGGGAGCACATGTGTCTGAGGTGCCGAATCACCAGGTGGGCCGAAGCACATCCCTTGATTTCAGGCTTGGGGTTTCCATGGCAGGCAATTTCGGATGCGAGCTTGATCTGCGTAAGCTGACGCAGTCTGAAAAGCAGGCGCTGTCAAAACGGATTACCTGGTATAAGAGATGGAGACTAGTTATTCAGTTCGGTGACATGTACAGGCTGAAATCTCCTGCAGATGGGGAGGATTCTTCATTGATGATCGTCTCCCCCGACAAGCATCTTGCGTTGCTCTTCTGGTACCGAAGGCTGCATGATGCGAGCCTGCTTCCTCCGGTCATACATCTTTCGGGACTTGATCCGTCATTCAGGTACCGAGAAGAGCGTACCGGTGCATCAGCACTGGGTGATGAACTGATGCACCGGGGATTTCCTATTGAGGAACCTGAAGGTGATTTCAGTGTACGAATCCATCAGTTTGTCCGAGAGGAGAGCTCAGCTTCCCGTCAGCTGTGAGCGCAGGGCAGCAAAAAAGTCAGTCTGATCATCCTGCTTTATTTCCGGTTCCTCGGAACTGAAGAGCTCTTTGGGTATTTCATCAAGAAACGGAGAGGGTATACAGGTGCGTTTTTCATTCATGACTTTTCTGGTGCTGCAGTATGACAGATAGAGAATCTGTCTGGCCCGGGTTAGGGCAACATAGAACAGTCTTCGCTCCTCCTCCAGAGCCCCGGGGTCCTCTTCGATGCTTCTGCCGTGGGGGATGATGTCCTGTTCAACCGCAGGGAGAAAAACACAGGTGAATTCCAGTCCCTTTGAAGCATGGATGGTCATCAGGTTTACCCTTCCTTCCTGTGAAGCTGGTTCCTGTTTTCCCGTCAGAGATACCTTGTTGATCAGGTCGAAAAGTGAACTGTTTTTATGATCTGAATCCTGCTGCCACTGTGCGAGAAACTGGAGAAACCGCTCTGCATTGCCGTATTTCCACTGACCGAGCTGCGGTTTTTTCGGATGCTCGCCAATAAGGTGCTGACGATACTCAATTCGCTCCAACAGGGACTGCAGAACTGCTGAAATACTGCTGCTGCCCCGAATGGAATCAGAGGTCTCTTCAATGAGGTCCAGCAGTTCGAGCAGCGGCTGCTTTGACCGGTCAGGAAGGCGGGAAGATTCTGAGTTCACCAGCTGACGGGCAGCACTGAACAGCGATGAGCCTCCTTCATCAGCAGCATGCCTGATGTGCTCAATAGTGCTTTTCCCCAGGCCCCGTCTCGGGGTATTGATGATCCTGAGAAAGTCCAGATCGTTATGGGGCTGGGCAAGGATCCTGAGATACGCAATCACATCCTTCACCTCCTTGCGGGCAAAGAAGCTCTGTCCCCCTGAGACAGTGTAGGGTATCTGTTCTGCAAGAAGTTCAGCCTCTATGGTGCTCATAAGTGCATTGGTCCTCACCAGGATGCCGAAGGCATCATATCTGAGGGATTTTGCATACTTCAGTTCACGGATCTTGGATGCGATGAAGGCCGCTTCGTCCGCTTCATCTTCCGGGCAGACAAGGCGAAGCGGATGTCCCTGCTGTTCTCCAGTCCATAATGATTTAGGTTTGCGTTTTTTATTGTTTGCAATCACCTGGTTTGCAGCAGACAAAATAGTTCCTGTGGAGCGGTAGTTCTGTTCAAGCTTGATTTCAATTACCTCGGGAAAGTCTTTTTCAAAGGATGAAATATTCTCATAGTCCGCACCCCTCCAGGAATAGATGGACTGATCATCATCTCCCACAACGCAGATGTTCCGGTACTTCTGGGCAATCATCTTCAGGAATGTGTATTGTATTCGGGATGTATCCTGGAACTCATCAACCAGAATATACTGGAAGCGCTCTTGATATTCTTCAAGCACCTCCGGATGGGAAGTGAAAAGCGATATGGGAAGAGAGATCAGATCATCAAAATCAACCGCTTGATAGGCCTTCAAATGAGCCTGGTACTCATGAAAGAGCTTTTTCCACCTGAGGCTTTCTCCTTCCCAGGAAGCCATCCCAGACTTGATGCGGGAGAAATGGGCTGCGATGCCGTAGACATCAAGCCGATCCTCGGAAAATTTTATTTCCCTGGCTGATTCCTTAATTAAGGAGGCGATGTCCTGTGTGTCAAATACCGTCAGCTTGCCGCGGTATCCGAGCTTAGCAGCATGGCGCTGGATTATGCTCAAACCGAATGCATGGAAGGTTGATACTGTAAGCTGGCGTGCAGGTGTTCCCGTGTGAGCACAGATGCGCTGCTCCATCTCCTGCGCAGCCTTGTTGGTGAAGGTGAGGGCGAGAATGGATTTCTGGGCAATGCCCTGCTGGAGCATATTGGCAATACGATAGGTAATAACCCTGGTCTTTCCAGATCCTGCTCCGGCAATGATCAGCAGCGGTCCGTGCAGAATTGATGCCCCACGATACTGCTGCGGGTTTAACAGTTCCTTGAGATGCAGCTTCATGTTGTTCCTCTGATGACCAGGGATATTACATGTTTTTCAGCAGGATGAAAAGAGGTTCTATGCCGAAAAAGATAATCGCTGAGACAACCGTTCCGGATATTACCACCCCGGCAGCTGCGGCAATGCAGGTACGCTTCCAGTCCAGCCCAAGAATCCATGCCCCGAGCGTACCGGTGTAAGCTCCTGTGATCGGAAGCGGGACTGCTACAAAAAACATGACTCCCCAGTATCCGTATTTCCTCACTTTCCGTTCCGTTTTCTTTCTGGCATGCTCCACGGTCCTAATAAAGAGATTTCGATACCATTTCATCCGGGAAAAGAGTTTATGGAATGTGGAAAGAAAAATGTATACCAGGGGACTTACCAGGGCATTTGCACCGACGCTTATAAAAAATGCCTGGAGAAGCGGAACCCCGTTAAAGTAGGCAAAGGGGATAGCGCCCCGAAGCTCTGATATCGGAAGCAGTGACAGTCCTACAGTTATCAGCAGGGTCCAACCTTCCATACGCAGTTACCTCCTGATCTCAATTGCATCGGCTGGGCAGACTTCATCGCAGCAGTAGCACCTGATGCAGGTCCTGCTGCTGATGGAATATATTCCGTCCTCCTGCCGTGCAGCTGATCCGTTTGGACAGATCATAGCGCATTTTCCGCAGGAAATACAGCGCTGCAGTGCAATTTTCGGCACCCCGGGGGGAGTTCTTTGTTTGCTGAACACTCTGGCCATGGTTATCTTCAACATCACGACTAGATGATTTTGGCGGGGTACCGTGACAAATGTTTCAATAACATGATCCTTCGGGTCCAAAAGCGGAAAATGTATATCATGAACGGTTTTTACTGGGGAAAGCCCCAGGCGATGCATGGCTGCACAGGACGGTATGTCCTGTGGGCGGCTTCCGATAAGCATTGCTGCTGCTGCATCAGCAGCGCAGCAGTCTTTGGAGGCAATCAGGAACCCCGCATGACGGGGATGACCGTTATTGGGCCCCGGTCCCTCCATTGCGGTGATCCCGTCAATCACTCCGACGGAGGGGGGAAGTGCGCTGTTCAGGTGGGTCAGAAATTCACCGAACTCCTTCCTGCGGGGATGGCGGAGATGAAATGAGCTCTTGGTGAAGGAGGGGATTACCCCGAAAAGGTTTTTTACCGCTCCGGTAAGGTACATCAGCTGATGGGTCTTCATCTTTGCAGCAGAAACAATCAAATCGCATGCTGCAGCATGCCTGGAGACCGTAAATGACTTTGAGGGTGTTCCCGGCACCTTGCTTGATACCTTGACGGTTCCGTCAAGGAAATCAGCCCAAGGAACTCCCAGCTTCCGGCATACCTGCCTGATGCCCGACAGTTCTCCGGTAAATGAGGAAGTGTGCACCGCAGGTGAGTCTCCCACTGTCGGACGGGCTCCCAGATCGAGCAGCAGCTGCAGCAGTGCCGAGACCACTTCAGGATGGGTGCATACCGCCTTCTCAGGGGGAGCATCAAAGAGCATGTTGGGCTTTACCAGCACCTTGAGGCCCCTTACTGATTCCATGGAAGCCTGGCTCCATACTTCCTCAATGACCCGCCTCACCTGCTTTGGTTCGTATCTGCTGCAGGACTGAACGGCCGCAGCGGGAGCATGTGAGCTGTTCATAATGACTGCTCCTGTTTTGCTTTGGAGATTACTGCGATATAGAGAGGACCGCGGCCGCCGCATCTGTCAGGAAGGATGATCCATCCATGTCTGGTTGGTTCCCCCCATGGAATTCCCTCCGGAGGTGTGACAGAACATCTTCCTGCTCTCCGAACAAGCAGCTTCTCCATTACCCCGTCATTTTCCAGTTCAGAAATTGAGCAGGTGCTGTAAAGGATCCTTCCTCCAGGCTTCACCGCTTCAAGCGCTGCTGCTGCCATGGCAAACTGCTGCACCGCAAGCCTTCTGCTGCGTGAAGGGTTCCATCGTGCAAGTTCCTTGGGTGACTGCATCACATGACGTTCAGAGGAGCAGGGAACATCCAGCAGAATCCTGTCATACTCGTTTTGTTCATACAGACCCCACCGTGATGCGTCATGGCTGGTGATGCTGATGCTGTTGCGTGTGTGCTCATCAAGGTGTTCATTGAGGACCCGGTGCAGCCGTGCCCTGCGTGCCGATGAGCGGTCATTTGCTGTCAGGGATCCGGTTCCCTGCATGGAAACGGCAATCACCAGGGTTTTTCCGCCTGGTGCTGCACAGGCATCAAGGATGCGTTCGCCCGGCAGCGCTCCAAGTGCTGATGCGGCATATACCGATGCTTCATCAAGATGGTACGTTTTCGCAAGTCCATTGCTGAGCTCGGTGAGCGGAACCTCTGCTGCAAGGGATGCTGAGAGGTCTTTCCAGCGTTCCCGATACTGCTGTTCATACCATTGATGAAACGTCATGGAGTGAGGATATACCAAAATGTCCTGCTTGTCAGCATAATCTCAAGATTTCAAGATTTCAAGATTTCAACTGCTCTGTCCCCGGTAGTTCCGCAGCTCGTCGACCTTAATCCATAATTTAATTTCTTTTCAAAGGACATATTAAAATTATTTCTAACTTTTTTTGTTGACAATATATCGTA
>PWNW01000088.1 GCA_003557605.1 Spirochaetaceae bacterium | reverse complement strand
TGCCTTGAAAGAATTGATTAGTAAGACACAATGAGGAGAGACCTATGACAGGAAAAGAACGTATTTTTGCGGTGCTGAGCGGGAAGAAAACAGACAAGATTCCCTGGGTCCCCTTCGCCGGGGTCCATGCAGGAAAACTCATCGGGGCTGATGCCCGGGAGGTTTCAACAGACCTTGATAAGCTTACTGCCTCGCTGAAGGAAGTAAACAGAATCTACAAGCCCGACGGACAGCCGGTGATGTTCGACCTGCAGATTGAGGCAGAAATTCTCGGATGTGACCTGGTGTGGTCCGACAGCGGCCCGCCTACCGTAAGCTCCCATCCCCTGTCGGAGACCAATGAAATACCCTCATTGATGCCCAGCCCCGAAGACGGCAGGCTTCCCCTGGAACTGCAGGCCATGCGGGTAATGAAGGAGGCCGTCGGCGAGCACACGGCTCTCTACGGACTGCTCTGCGGGCCCTTTACCCTGGCATCCCACCTTCGGGGAACCAATATTTTCATGGATATGATGCTGGATCCTGACTATGTGCATCAGCTGCTGGAGTACACCCTTCAGGTGTCAAAGCGAATGGCTGAACTGTTCATTGATGCGGGCATGGACGTGATCGCTGCGGTTGATCCCCTGATTTCCCAGATCTCACCGGACCATTTTACTGAATTCATGCACAAACCCTTTTCCGAGCTCTTTGCCTTTATTCGGGAAAAGGGAGTCTGGTCTTCATTCTTTGTCTGCGGGAATGCAACTATGAACATTGAACCCATGTGCAGAACCCGTCCTGACAACATTTCCATTGATGAGAACGTAGATCTTGCCGGCGCAAAGGCTGTTACCGATCCCTACAACATTGTGATATCAGGGAATATTCCGCTGACCTCGGTGATGCTCTTCGGAAACCAGCAGGATAATATGAAGGCGACGGTGGAACTGATTGACAGCGTTTCAAAGAACCTGCTGATCATCTCCCCGGGTTGCGACATGCCCTATGATATCCCCATAGAAAACACCCTGGCCATCGAGCAGGCGGTCCATGAGACTGATACGGTGAGGAAGATGGTGGAAAACTACCAGAGCAGCGGGATAGAGTTTACCGGCACCCTGCCTGACTATGACTCCCTTGAACGTCCCCTGGTCGAGGTGTTCACCCTTGATTCAGCCACCTGTGCTGCATGCACCTACATGCTTGCTGCAGCGGAGGATGTGAAGGAGCATGCTGAATTTGACATTGACGTGGTGGAGTACAAATACACCACCCCTGAAAATATTGCCCGCTGCAGAGAAATGGGGGTTAAGCAGCTGCCGAGCATCTACATCAACGGACAGCTTGCCTACTCCTCACTGATTCCCAGCAGGCAGGAACTTACTGAAAAAATTAAGGAAGCGGCTGAATCATGAGCACCGTACCGCTGTATATCCTTACGGGATTCCTCGGGTCAGGCAAGACCTCGGTAATTCGAAGTCTCCTTGAACAGCTCCCGAAAAAACGCATTGGGATTATCCTGAACGACTTCGGAAGCCTGGGAATCGATGTATCCCTGATTCCCAGTTCCGAGGGTATTATCACCAGGGAGCTTGCAGGCGGGCAGATTTTCTGCAGCTGCCTCTCCGGGTCCTTTGTGGAAACTGCAGTCAAATTCAAGGATCTTGATATCAGCATGCTGCTGGTTGAAGCATCGGGACTGTCCAAGCCGGCCCCGCTGATGGAAATCATCTCCTACATCCATGAAAAAAGTTCCGGTCACTTCACCTACCGGGGCATGATCTGCGTCATTGATGCAGAGAACTACCTGACTGTTTCGCAGTCCCTTCTGACCTTGGAGGAACAGGCGGTGTTCAGCGACCTCTTTGTGATCAACAAGACTGACCTGGCTGATGAGTCTCAGATACAGCTCATTACTGAATCCCTGAAGAGGATCAGGCCTGAGGGAAGGGTTGTCAGAGCGGTCCACGGCAAAGTCCCCCTCGATATCCTGGACGTGGCCGCAGGAGACACCGCAGAACCCGACGAGCAGACAGCCCTGCGGTACCAGGGATGGCAGAGCCCCGGAAGACCTAAAAGTTTCGTCCTGGAACCGGTCTCCCCGGTCTCATTGAAGGGACTGCGTTCCTTCATCAAAGAGGCTTCTGCATCCTGCTACCGAATGAAGGGATACGTCATCACCGATGACGACAGAAGAGTTTATGTGAGTGCCGCAGGCTCCCAGGTGGAAATTCTTCCAGCGGACCATGCATCAGCCCCGCAGGGCATCGTGGTTCTCCAGAAAGCAAACGGCACTGGAGACAAGGTATTTCCCTCACGGTGGATGCTGCATACCGGCACAACCGTACGGATAAGGAGCTAGCGCATATGGACCGAAACGACCAGATACAGATCATCAAGCCGAAGTTCACCCCCTCATTCACACGGTATGCTGAAAAAATTCGGCTTGAGGCCATGCCGGAAGCAGAGGATGATGCCCGCAGACTCTTTGATGAAGCCGGTGCAAAACTGCAGCCCGCAGCCCTGTTCACCAGGACCTTTATTGACTCAATGAAGAAGCAGGACGGTTCATGGAAAGTTTCTGCAGGAGGACAGGTATTTCAGGGCAAAGCCCTGAAAGCTCTTGAGTCGGTGCATCGGGTATTCCCTTATGTCGCCACCTGCGGAACAGAAATGGAAGATGCAGACCTGTCATCATACGACATGCTTGCGCCGTACTGGCTTGAGGAAATTAAGCTGCAGGCCCTTTCATGCGCAAGGGAAGCCTTCATCTCCTATATGAAGGAGACCTACCGAATCACCAAACCCATGAGCCTCAACCCCGGGTCTGGAAATACCGATATCTGGCCGATTCAGGAACTTAGGAAGCTGTTCTGTCTCCTTGACATGGGAAACCCTGCAGGGGTGCGGCTCACCGAGAGCTCCCTGATGATTCCCAACAAGACCGTAGCAGGACTGCTGTTCAGCTCTCCACTGATTGATTATGACAGCTGTGAATACTGCGAACGCGAGCACTGCCCAGACAGGAGAAAACCCTATCGGGAGACTCTATAGAAACGCAGCCATCCCTTCTGCAGCCCTGATTCCGCTTGCCCATGCTCCGGTTATTCCCCTGCTGGTCCCGGCACCGTCTCCGGCAAAAAACACAGAATCTGCCACCCGGAAATGACTGTCCGCATAGCAGGGCTTGTTTGCATAGAGCTTAATCTCAGGATAGTACATAATGGTGCTCGGATGAAGCACTCCGGGAACAATGGTATCAAGATGCTTCATCGACTTCCAGATGGTGCGAAGTATCCGTGCCGGGATCGCCAGGCTGATGTCGCCGGGACAGCAGGTACGAAGAGTAGGAGGAAAATCATAGAGGTCATGGTTGAAGTCCCCCGCCTTGGACCGTTTTCCCAGCCTGAAATCCCCAACCCGCTGCATCAAGGGCCTTCCGCCGCCGAGCAGCATGGCCTGCAGGGAGAGATGTTCTGCAAAGAGCTGTCCGCTGGCAAGGGGTTCGGTAAGTCCCACGGTTTTCAGTATGGCAAAATTCACCATCCCGTTCTCCCTTCCCTTCTCTGCTGAATAGGCATGGCCGTTCACTGAATAGTAGGTCTCCCCGTAGCTGGTTATGCTCTTCTCCTGCACCACATGGGCATCTCCGCTGTTGGTGCAGAAGGTCCTCACCTTTTCGGGAAACATGAACTTCGGATCATAGTAGTCCCGGACAATAGGATATCGCTCAATGCGGGTTTCCACCCTCACTCCCACATCCACAATATTATCCACATACTGCACCTTCAGGGTGTCCATCATCTCCTGGAGAAACCGGAAGCCCTGTCTGCCGGGAGCAATCAGCAGGGTCCGGTAGCCCACCGTTCTTATGCTGGTGTCAATGGTTCGGTGCTCAGCATCAATGGTAAGCATCTCCTCATGCAGCGACAACTCCACATCCCTTCGGGCAAGATCCTCCTGGAGCCGGCGTATCAGCTTGAGGCCTCCGTCGGTTCCGAGATGCGCCTGCTTCACCTCAACCAGCCGCACACCGAGACGCTTTGCCCGATCTGCATATATGTTTACGTTGCTCTTTTCCATGATATCGGGATTGAGATATTCCGAAACCTTGTCCAGATAATATACAGCCTGCTCCTGGTCCCAGTATTCAAGTGGAAACCCGATGGGAAAGGTGAAGTTCATTTTGCAGTCATTGCGCATGCCCCCGGTGGAAAAGCGCTGCTTATCAATCATGAGGATCTTTGCATCGGGACGTTTCTGGGTGATCTCAAATGCCGCCCCCATTCCTGCAGGACCGCTTCCGACAATTACAACATCATACTGTTCCATACCGATGTGATAATACCCCGGATTTCCGGATATTGCAATTGAATACCCTGCAGTGACAGAGACTCCATCATAGGATATACTTCAGAACATGAACAAAAATATTCTGCTGCATGCCTGCTGCGCTCCCTGCGCATCCGCCTCCTCAAAACGTCTGACTGACCAGGGATATGCACCGGTGCTGATCTTTGCAAACTCCAACATCTTTCCCCATAAGGAGTTTCAAAGACGGCTCGATGCAGCTGAGAGACTTGCTGAAATCCTGAATATTCCCTTGGTTTTCTCTCCCTGGGAGCATGAAGCCTGGCTTGAACAGGTTATGCCGTGGGCTGATGAACCCGAGGGAGGAAAGCGCTGTGAGATCTGTTTCCACTGGAATCTCTCAACCACTGCTCAAAAGGCAGCAGAACTGGGCATCCAGGAGTTCACCACTTCACTGACCATCAGTCCCCATAAATCAAGTGAAACCATATTTGCAGCAGGCAGAGCATTTGACGGATTCAGGGAATTCAACTTTAAGAAACAGAACGGATTTGCCGAAAGCATTAGGCTCAGCAGGGCTTTCGGATTATACAGGCAGGATTACTGCGGCTGTGAATTCAGCATACCGCACCGCAGTTCCAGTCCCTGAGCTAAGAAGTATGCTTCAGGGACTGAATATAGGTGGAAATAATCTCGTAACAGCTGTTTTGTTCGATTTTCACAATGCCCATTTCCCGGTCCGCATTTTCCGGCGAATCAGAAGCATGGGCAGTATTGACCATGATGTTCTGTCCGAACTCCCGTCTCACCGTGCCTCCAGGGGCCTTGGTTGGGTCCGTAGGTCCAAGAACCTCCCGAATTCTGCTGACAGCTTGATCTCCCTCATAAAGAAGCACCATGCTTTTCACCTTTCCGGGATAATCCATCTCCTCCACCGGACAGCTGTCCGGCCTGTTTCCGGACATGAATTCAAGGATCTGATAAAACTGGTCCAACGCCAGCTGCTGCCCCAATGTCTTCGTCAGGGTATCCTGGATTTCATCGGGAAGCTTCACGTTGAAATCCTTTTCAAGGGTCTTTCGTGCCTGCTGACCGTAAATCGGAGAAAGTTTCTTCAGCAGAACCTGCTTCACCGGTCCATAGAACTCGAGAGCCTGGTTCAAGGTCATCCTCTGGATCTTGCAGCTGATGATTCTCAGTCCCGTACGGCTGAACATATCGATAATGGTCCCCGGACGTGAACTTGCATATCTCCAGTTGTCGGGCTTAATAATTACCAGGGTCCTTTCAATATGCTCAGGGTTTTTGTAAGTCATGTTCTCAATAATGTTCGGCTCATCCTTGATGAAATCACCGAGCATCTTCAGATGCTTTACCGCAGTCCTGTGGGTCCGAGGAGCAAGAACCGCAGGTTCATAGTACAGCACCTTATCAGGATTTTCATGGGAAGCAAAAAAGTCAGCATAGGTATCCCTGATGGTCTCTCCGGTGATCGACTCAAGGGTCAGTTCCTCATTATACAGAGGACCTGCAATATCGGTGATTTTCCGATAGGCGTCTTCCCCGCGGAACAGAAGCAGAAGCACCCGGTGCCTCCTTCCTCCGCTGGGGGAGAAAGAATTGAGGATGTAGTCCCGAAGCAGGATCCTGCCTTTGGGGTTGTCTCCTTCATAGGTCATGTAGACTGATTCTGCATAGGCCTCTGCAAACTCCTTGGTGGGTGCAAACATCTGGGAGCCCACCAGCTCCAGATTAAGCCGTGAGAGCAGCCGTGAGAGCACTCCCCCTGTCCTGCTTTTCGCAATTGTGTAGGGAGTCACCAGCACATATGATAGATTTTCCATGTATTGTGTTTTCCTCCTGGCAGATGATTCTCAGCATACCAGCCAGCGGAAGCTTAGTCAATCTAAGAGTTATCTATGTTCATATCACCACGTCATTTCCGTCCAGGAGGCTCATGGATCCTGCCGGAACCGATCTCCATAACCACCGCCCTGACATGGGCCTGCTCACATCCCTTCCAGTCGCTTCCGGCATACTGGCTTTTGTTGCGCTGGGTCAGCCAGTGCACCTCATCAACAGCCCTCTGAAGCCAAGCTTCGGCGTATGCCCCAAGCTCCCGGCAGAATACCGCAAGCTGATCTCCGGATAGAGCCTCAGGGGCCATCTGCGTCAGCAGCGGAAGATGGTGAAAGCACACCCCTCCGGAGTCTCTCAATGCTGTTCTGAACTCTTCATCCGATCCCCACAGATGCACCGTCGTATAGAGATACCGGTTCAGGTTGTCCTGCATCCCTTCACAAATCAGACAATCCTTCTCACGGCCGGCAAGGACCTCCTGCATCTGTTTTGCCGCCTTCCTGGCGCTCCTGGGAGATGAAGATGCTTTGAGGGCATTCAGGGCTTTCTCAAGCTGACGAGCCGTCTCCTGCAGCCTTGTATGGGCCATAAGCCCCAGGGAAAGGGGTTTGCCCCCTTCGGTAAGCAGACGGTAGTGATGCACGCAGAATCCCCGGGAGTTCACCCTCACCCGTGTTTCAGGGTTCATTACCGAGTTTCCAAGATAAAACTCTATCTTCCGTGCCTCAGACTGCTCCATCAGATGACAGATGATGCAGGTCTTTGTACTGTGCTCCACCGCATCCCAGACCGGAATGGTCTCAAGCTTGTATTTCATAGTCGCTCCCGGCTTATCCTACCGGGAATTGCGCAGCTGGTCAAAGGGTGTGCACATGATGGCCCTCAAAAGGAATCATGAAGAGGCTATTTCGCCGGCATGATTTCTCAGATTTCTCGAACGGTCTTCAGACAGTCCAAGCATCCAGTCAACAATTACATGATGCTCCAATCTCTGCTGTTGCAGGATAAACGGAACAAGCTGCAGGAATTTTTCACAATTTGAAGGAAGCCTCATCCGGCCAGTATTGTGGACACCCGTCCAAGCATGCAGTACACTGCCTGACATGATCTCTCATCGCTGCTTTCAACGTACCCGTTACAAGCACCATGGAGATCAGCATGTCCAGGGAAATTATCCTGACGGAATACCGAAGGAGGCATTATGGCCCGGAATCATTTTGATGCGGTATATGCACGGCTTAGTGACTGCATAGTATTTGACACCCATGAGCATCTCCCGGCAAAGGAATCCCTCAGGCCGAAGGACAGGGACATTCTGACCGAATACCTGGACCACTACATGAACCGTGATCTGGTTTCATCAGGGATGGTCCGGGAAACATTGGAGTACGTAAAAAACCCGAAATATCCCATAGCCCAGCGGTGGAAGGCTGCTGAACCCTTCTGGAATCTGTGCAGACATACCGGGTATGCCCGCTCCCTTGATGCAGCAGCACGGATTGTCCACCAGGAAGAGGGAATTACCGGATACACAATTGAATCCTTGAATCAGAAATTTCTTGCAAGCCTGGAAACGCCGGGACATTTCCGACATGTGCTCAAGGATATATCCCGCATAGAAGTAAGCATCATAGATACCGAGCATGCCTGGAAGGACTTCGACAGAGAGCTGTTTGCCCCTGCCTTCAGAATCGACAAGCTGATCAACCCGTCATCCCTGGGGGACATCAGGGAGACGGAGCATACTTCAGGGACTCGGGTCACCGGGTTTGCCTCCTGGCTTGAGGCAGTTAAACTGCTGCTTGACCTGGTCTTCACCAAAGGAACCGCAGCCCTGAAATGTGCATCCGCCTATACCAGGGACCTCTATTTTGCTCCTGCAGTCACCTCCGATGCTGAAGGGGAGTTCAATTCCCTCTTCAGTACACTTCATATCCCTGACTGGGAAGCAGTCCCCGTCAGTTTCAGCAGATCATTCCAGGACTTCATGATGCATTACATCATGGAGTACGTAAATGAGCGGGAGCTGACTGTCCAGATACATACGGGCCTTCAGGAAGGAAACGGAAACCACCTTTCCAACAGTGATCCCACCCGACTGACAAACCTCTTTCTCCAGTATCCCCAGGTCAGGTTTGTCATCTTTCATATGGCATTTCCATATCAGGATATTCTCGGGTGTCTGGCCAAGATGTTTCCTAACGTCTTTATCGATATGAGCTGGGCCCATATGATCTCACCCCGGGCTGCAGTGAAGGCTGTGACCGACTGGTTTGACCTGGTCCCCTGGAACAAGATATCGGCATTCGTCGGGGACTACAGTTTCATTGACGGCACGGCAGGACATCTGCACCTGGCAAAGACAAACATCAGCACAGCCTTAGCCCAGCTGGTTGAAGAGGACCAGCTGGACCTGGAGGAAGCAGAACGAATCGGTAAGGCCATGTTCTTTGATAGCCCCAGACAGCTCTACCCGCTTGCTGAGGTCATGGATGGATGTTGACTCTTGATTTTCTGCATCGACGATTCATGTCTGCTTCGCCAGGACAATCTCCGGTTTCCCGAAATATGGCGAG
>PWNW01000165.1 GCA_003557605.1 Spirochaetaceae bacterium | reverse complement strand
CCGGTCCTCAGGCACCAGCAGCATGCCCAGGCGGATAGCATCCATGGGATTGCCGATGCTTACTTCCTTCCCGTCAATAAAAATCTTTCCTGCCCACAGCTGATCTATCCCGTAAAGCGCCTGGGCGAACTCAGTCCTTCCGGCACCGACCAGTCCTGCTAGAACAAGGATTTCCCCGGCATTCACCTTGAGATTGATGGGTTTTCCCGGCTGCTTTGGAACGATAAAATCACGGACCTCAAGACGGACCTTGTCCCCAATTTCATGCTTGATTTCATAGAACTTCTCAATGTCCCGTCCAACCATCAGCCGGATCAATGCATCCTTGTTTATCTTTTCAGCTGACAGTTCCCCGCTGACATTTCCGTCACGAAGCACGAGAACTCTGTCGGCAATATGTTTCACTTCTCCAAGGCGGTGTGAAATGTAGATAATGCTCACACCCTTTTTCTTCAGATCATTGATAACCGAAAACAGCCGCTCAGTTTCCGGTTCAGACAGACTGCTTGTAGGCTCGTCAAAAATTACCACTTTGGCATTGATCGACAGTGCCTTGGCAATTTCCACCAGCTGCTGGGTTCCGATGGTCAGTTCCCGCACTAATTGTGATGGAGAGTTCTTCAGACCAACGGTCTTCAGCAGCTGCTGCGTCTCGGAATAACTCTTTTTCCTGTCAACCAGCCTGAGAATTTTCTCCAGTGAGCCGATTCTCTTTTCGACTTTTTCCCTTCCAAGGAAAATATTGTCAGCAATAGGCAGGTTCGGACAAAGATTCAGCTCCTGATGGACTAGGGTAATCCCGAGGTCAAGCGCCCTGTCAACAGAATTGATACGAACTTCCTGGCCCTCCAGCATGATGGTCCCGCTGCTCATCGTTTCAACTCCGGCCAGAATCTTCATCAGCGTACTTTTACCTGCACCGTTCTCCCCAACCACCGCAAGCACTTCTCCACGTTTAACCTTCAGGTCAACTCCCTTCAGCGCATGCACACCTGGATACACTTTATCTATGGCAAGCGCTTCAAGGAGGTATTCCTGCGGTGATGCTTCTGCCTGTACGGCTTCTGCAGAAATATTTTCTTCCTGCTCAGGAGTACCCTCTTTCACGATAGACTGATCTGACACAGTGATGCTCCTTATGTTCTTTTCCCTGATCTGTTGTCCTGCGGCATCTATGCAAAATCTGTTTAGTATCGCAGGTCTTATCAGAATCCCCCAAGGAAAGCTGATTTCACACATCTTCAGCAGGTGACTTCCTGCTCAAAACTACATAATCGGTACGGCATCCGCGGTACAGGACCGCGAATGCCGATACCATTTTCGTCACACTAACTACGGCTGGTCAATTCCCATTGCATCAAGAAAAACACGACCGTCTGAAAGCTGCTGGCGGAACATGTCCCATACTTCATCAATGTTGTCCTGGGTAATCACAGGAGCAGGAACATCGATGAACTTGTCATCAGGAATTCCAGGGTCCTGGCCCTTAGCAATCTTGGCAAGAACTTCAACTGTTCTGTAACCATACATAAATGGATCCTGGGCCATGCTGGCATATACATAGCCTTCCTTAATTCCCTGAAGAACCTCTTCTTCCTGGTCAAAAGCAACAATCACAAAATCATCAATTGCGCCGGCATCCTGTGCAGCACTGATAATAGCGGGGGTGCTGTAAGACCAGAGACCGATCATCAGGTCAAGCCTGTCGCGGTGTCTGAGGATTGCATCTTCTGCATTTGACTTAGCCCGAATCGGGTCACCGGCGTCAACGATCGTATCAATAAGAGTATACTTGCCGCCTGCGATAGAAATGTTGGATCTGTCTGGTGTCATAACTCCGGGATAGAAGAATGCATCAGGTTCACCGTTGAGCTCATCAATAATTCCCTGGCGTCTTTCAATTGCATTCTGCGCATCAAGCCGGCCGACGCTGATGATGAAGTTTCCACCGTCAGGAATAGCTTCACGGATCACCCGTCCTGCAGTCCGGCCTGCAGCATAGTTGCTCATTCCGATGAATGTCAGCCTGTTGCTTGCAGGTGCATCACTGTCAAAGGTTACCAGAGGAACGCCCATGTCAATAACCTCATTGAGAAACGGCGCCATATTGTCCGGGTCGGTTACACTGATTCCGATACCAGCAACATCCCGTGCCAGCATTGCTTCAATAAACCGTACCTGCTCTTCAGGAAGCCCTCCTGGAGGCATAAAGAATTCAACGTTCACGCCAAATTCTTCACCTGCAAGCTGGACACCTGCTGCTGCATACACCCAGAATTCATAGGGTCCGTTGCTCATAAAAGCAACTGTCGGCTTTTCTTCAACCGTCTCCCTCTGCCCGGCTGCCCATGGTGCTGCAAATGCCATCAGAAGCACCAATGCGAAGACCACTACACGTACCTTCATATAAATCCTCCTTATACTTTTACCAACATATGCGATGTTCCGCATATGTTAATAATATAACACAAACACTCCAATAATCCCGTTTTCTTGTTATCATTTTTGCACAGGTTTACTAGCCTGTCAATTTAAAAAAATGCATACACAGCTGAATTTAGCATACCCCCCTTAGAGGTACTTAGCAGCTCATGTTTTGATGCAGATAAGAAAAATAAATAACTGTATAATAAATAGTAATTATTCCAAGTACCTGGAAGGGCTGTTTCTCCGGAAAAGTTGATACACTATATTTTACTTTTTTATCTATAGGCAGTGAATAAAAAAATTCCGGTTCAGCCGAAGAAATTCCGCTGAATTCTGCTGACTGAACCGGAATGTATAAAATTTTCTATACAAGACGAAGGGAGTTATTGTGTGAAAAAACGTTATATTATGTCATCTCCGCTCCTCGACATTGGTAAATTTGTTACAATAACAACACTTCTAATACACGTCCCTCATTTGATGTCCGCTGTAATCCCTTCTGCAATCGATTTCTCGATCGCCTCAAGGGATTTCTGGGCCCATACAGCATCATCAAGAGTAGAGCTCGGCTCGCCTTCGCGGGCTCTGCACAGTTCTACAAACTGCCTCACCTCATTGGTTATGGTATCCTGGTACGCAGTATAGGTATGGGAATGGGAAATTCCTTTTTTCACTTCAACCCAGTCATTATAGGTATAGTGCGTTGTTCCGGCAGATCCGATCACCTTCACGGTAAATGTCCAAGGTCCAGGGGAGAGATCATCCGCAGCAAAGCTTGCGCACAGATGCCCTAACGCCCCGCTTTCCAGCTCAAGATTGACCATGGTAAGGTCTTCATGGTCGGGCTGCAGATGATTTCTTGTTGTCTTGAAAGCCTGTGCCCTGACCGGCCGTCCAACCAGATACATCAGCGTGTACAGGTGATGTGTAAGCAGCTGCCTGACAACCCCTGGCAGCGTTGATGCACGCTGTTCATCATGGTAGATATTATACAGCACATAGCAGGAAACAACGTTTCCCAGGTCGCCGTTTTCAATCAGCTTCTTTGCTCGTTGCAGGCTTGCCTCATGTATCATATTGTGCCCCGGCATGCAGATTTTTCCCGTTTCAAGTGCTGTCTTCTTCATCTGCTCCACTTCAGCCACTGTACCGCACAACGGTTTTTCAACAAGCACATCCTTACCGGCCTTCATGGCAAGCTCTGCATACTCCAGATGTGTTTCCAAGTTTGTACAGATGATTACTGCATCCACTTCAGGATCATTTACCAGCTCCTCAGGTGTTGCAAACCTCCGGCATCCCTCTTCCTCGGCACGCTCAATTGCCCGTGACTCTGTTCGGTTCCAGAGCCCTACCAGATGTGCATCAGGAATCTCTCTCACTGCTCTGCCGTGGAGAATGGAGATTTCCCCCGCACCGATAAACGCAATACCTAGACTTTTGTTACTCATCTTCTCCTCCCTATAATGCTTACGACAAAATTTCGTTAATGATTTCTACCAGTCCTGCATCAGCAAGAGAGCTGACATCAAGAAGATCTGTCACCCCGGGATACGTCAAGGATTCCCGCACCATATCTCGAGGAAGCTCTGCTGCAATATCTGCAAATGGTTTATGAGCTGCTCTTGAAACCGTAACCAGCTGTTCTCGATACTGTCTCTGGGGCTCTTTTCTGTGGGGAGGATATCCGCCGCCGATTTCAACACTGAAAAGCCGCTCAAAGATAAATTTCAGATTTTCATTTCCGGCCCAGCCGTAGTTCTGGGCAAGGGCCAGAGAGATGCAGTTACCCCCGTTTATCTGTGCAAAAAGCCATGCATCCATGGGAGTCATGATATGGCCGCAGAAAACATTGGGATACTGGCTTGCAGAGCTCATATATCCCTGCCCGGTGCCGCAGCCTCCAACAACAAAATCAGCCCTTCCGGTATGTATCAGCAGGCCTGTGAGAAATCCTGTATGAATGTAGCTCAGTTCCGGATCAGCTCCAGTTTTCTGCATACCAACATTTATGACTTCGTGGCCGCTTCCTTCTAAGGCGGCTAGAATATCTGCATTCTTATCCCCAGCACTCGTTTCATTAATCACAGCAATTCTCATAATTTTCTCCATTTTTGGTAAAAAATACACTTTTTCTCATTCTGTGTGTATTTGATCACGAAATATGAAATGATTGTAACGTAGTACCATTCAGCTGTCAACAAAACCCTCTGCGCGCAAACCGAGTAAATTCTCTATTGAAATCTGCCGTCAGGCGTTTGAGCTCTTTATATCGTTGGAAAAAATCCATATAGGTTCGATGGTCCGCTTCTTCAGGCTCAAAGACCTTTTCCACCGTAAGCATCTGCTCTGCCGCCTCTTCAAGAGAATTGAAGGCTCCCGCTGCTGCAGCGCTAAGAAGACCTGCTCCCATTGCTCATGATTCAGTAACATTGGGGCGTTCCAAAGGTTTACCGAGGATGCTGCTGCAGATCTGCATGGTAATGTCCGATCGACTTCCCCCGCCTGCAGTTCGAAGGGAATGAACATCAATTCCTGCCTCCGGCAGTTTCTCAAACACTTCAAGCAGGGCCATGGCATTTGCCTCAATTACCGCCTTGAGTATATCAGATCGGGTTGTATGAACTGTCATACCCAGAAGCATTCCGGACTGATCAGAAATGAAGTCAGGAGGCCCCATTGGGGTCAGGTAGGGAAGCATCAGCAGCCCGCTTGGTCCCTTCCGGGATTCTTCAAGGATGGAACTGATGTCTCTGCTTGGTTCCAGATCACGATACCACCGGACAATTTCACCTCCCATATGGTAGAGGAAACTCACAAACAGGTCATCTGCAGCATGATGTTCAATGTTCAGTCCGAGAGACATGAGTTTCTCAGGATGCTTCAGCTCTCCAAACACCGGAACAATGCAGGGAAAGGTGCCTAACCCGTAAAATGCCTCACCGGATCTGATAACACCGCACCCTAAAGCACTGGCACACTGATCATGGGCTCCGGCGGCAATTGCAGTGCCCTTCGGAAGACCTGTTCTCCGAGAAGCCTCCTGAGAAACTTCTCCGATTTGAATTCCCGAAGGAGCAATGGGAGGAAGCTTACCCTTGTCAAGACCGCAGAGTCTCAGCAGGGTATCAGACCACTGCTGCTGGTGTATATCAAACAGAAGCGACCTGTTGGCAAGGGTCCTGTCTGCATATGGTTCCGCACCAAGCATGAAGGAAATAAACCCTGACCAGTTGAGAAACCAGTCTGTCCGATCATAGAGCTCCGGCTCTCTGTCACGCAGCCACATCAGCTTGGTTGCTCCGTACTGCTCGCCCCAGGCATTTCCGTTAATGGAAAACAGTTCATGAGAGGAAAGCCTTTCCTCAAGCTCCTGCAGGTACTCATTGCCCCGGACGTCAACATTAAGCAGTGAGGGGCCGAGAATCTCTCGGTCCTTTGTCACTGGAACAAAAGCCTCTCCCAGAGAAACAACCGCTGCCGCCTCAGGCGGGTCCTCAGGAGGAACGCGCACTGCTGCCTGATATATGCAGGAAGCAATCTGCTCCCATACCCTGGTGCTGTCAAGCTCTGCCCGCCCTGGTTGACTGCGTTGAATCTGGTACTCGGTATATGCCTGAGAGAGGACTGTTCCGTTCTCCGAAAAAACCAGAACCTTGCATCCCGTTGTCCCGGCATCAATCCCGACAAAACTCATGCGGGGCCCTCCTGCTGCACCAGTCGGCTGTAGAGACCGGTTATGCCGAAATATGTTCTCAGCATCTCACGGGTACGATCATACACCCGCTGCTGAGCGTGTTCAACAGAATCAGTTTTTCTGCTTTCCTCATAAACCTGTCTGAGATCCGTGCCGACATTCACCTTGGAAATTCCTGAATTTACTGCGTCCTTGAGAATTTCCGCAGCAACACCGCTGCCGCCGTGAAGCACCAGCGGAACCCCGGCAGCCTTTCGGAGTATGGAGATGTGTTCGATATCAAGACGTGCGGCTGGTTTTTTCTGGTACCTCAGCAGATCTGATACCCCGCCATGGATGTTTCCGCATGCAACAGAAAGCCAGTCACACCCTGTCTTTTCTACAAACATCCGGGCTTCCTGGGGATCGGTAAACCCTGTTCTTGTTTTCAGTATTTCTTCATAGGACATAATCGGACCGGATTCATGGCCCATAACTTTTCCCAGTTCAGCCTCCACCGGGATATGCTTCACATAGGCCATTTCGGTAATTTTTGCTGTTTCCCTGATATTTTCCTCAAATGACAGCCTTGAGCCGTCCACCATGACAGACTGGTATCCTAAATCCAATGCCTCTGCCAGGATTTCCTCAAAATTTACCGGTTTGTCGTCCTCATCAATCACTGGAACATGATCAAGATGCAGAAATGTTCGACGGCGGTCTGAATGCTTTATAAATTCACGGTAAATAGGTTCGACACCCCCGCTTGAAAACTTCATCCATTCCACCCTCGCTACGGCTATCATCGAAACGGAGTCCTCATCCTCCACCGCACGGACAATTGGCTCCATCATGGGGATATAGGGTATGTTGAATGAAGGGACTGCATACCCAAGACTATGGACACGACTCATCAGCTCAGCAGAATTCATAGGCAACCTCACTTGCTCTGTTACTTGTTTCACATTTTACCTAATTAACGCATTTGTCAAGACATTTACATATTGTTATAACTTAAACACTTTACTGCTGCAGAATCAGATACCTTGTAATTAATTTATCTATAATACATTATCAATATTTTCCTTGCCTGACTTCAATTTTCGGCATGCTTTTGACCATCGGGAAAAACATTTTCAAGACTCTGATGGGAGAATGTTGACATATATTCATTGTTGTGTGAATAATGTATTAGGCAGTTTGGAAAAATCAAATCATGCACAGGATATGCGGTGATGTTAAAACGGGATAAAAGAATTCAGGAGATGGCTCTCTTTTTGAAGCTGAACAATGCCTGTTCAATCAAGGAGCTTTCCAATAAATTCAATGTATCTGAGATGACGGTACGAAGAGATCTCTATATCCTGGAATCTCGGAAGATTGTCCGCTTTATTCATGGCGGTGCAGTATTTAATCCCGAATACGATCCGCAGCTCGCGGGAGAACAGAAGCCGCAGCAGTATTACGGATCAAACTATCTGTTCAACCAGCAGATTGTCAAAAACAAGGAAGAAAAAACTGCCATCGCAAAAAAGGCTGCAACCCTCATTGAGCCTGATGAGACAGTGATGATAGATTCAGGAACAACCATGTCATATCTCTGCAGGGAAATTGACAATAATTTCCCGTTCACAGCGATCTGCTGGTCCCTCAATGTACTGGTCGAACTCAGCAAGAAACCCAACTGCAGGCTGATCAGCTACGGCGGATACTTCCATGCTGAAACCGTAATGTTTGAAAACCCATATCCTTCAGAATTTGTAAAATACACCCGTGCTTCAAAGGTGTTTATCTCTGCAGGCGGAATTCACCCTGATCTCGGCATCACCTGCCCTAAATCATATGAGTCAGGAACAAAGCAAATCGCTCTTCAGTCAAGCAAGACAAGCATCCTGCTGGTGGATTCTTCAAAATTCGGCAAGATTGCCAGCACCCATTTTGCAAACCTGGAAGATTTTGATATAATTATCACAGACACCAAGGTGGACGAAACACTTCACGATGCCGTCATATCCAGAGGAGTCCAACTCATAGTTGCGCAGCTTCCTTAAAAGCAGCATAAGTATTTTTTTAATTACTTACAAAACAAAAATTAATTCAAACCTTCTGCATGTATTGCATACATTTTCGGATAATGTGAAATTTCGAATAATATGTGAATTTAATTGACATACTCGCTCATCTAAACTATGATTATGTTATATTTCTAACATTGCCATATCAGGAGAGGCTCATGCAGGCCCTAATATATGAAGAAATTTCCGGTAAACCCGCCCTGACGCTGCAGGAAAAAGAGACACCGAAGGCCCATCCCCAAAGTGCAGTGATACGGGTTGATGCCGCTTCCATATGCGGTACAGACTTGCGCACTTACCGATACGGTTCGCCCAAAATTGCATATCCAAGAATTATTGGACATGAGTCTGTCGGGACCATTGTTGATCTCGGGAGCAGTGTGAAGGGCTTCCAGGTCGGAGACCGTGTGCAGACAGCACCGGCCATCGGTTGCGGTACCTGTATTTCATGCTTACGGGGATACACCAATCTCTGCGACAGTCTGCAGACAATCGGATTTGATTTCGACGGTTCCTTCGCTCAGTATATGGAAATCCCGGTAGAGGCATTTCTCAGAAATCAT
>PWNW01000353.1 GCA_003557605.1 Spirochaetaceae bacterium | reverse complement strand
TTTCTTCCTCAGGAAGCAGCCTGCGCACCTCCTGCAGCTGCTGCTCATCCCTGCTTCTCCAGTAGGCCGTGGAGCGCACTCGGAGCAGAGCTGTTCCGTCAGGGCTTGAGGCGGTAAACTCAGCTCCTCCCCGGGATATTGGATTCGGTGAATAGATGAATACTTGACTCTGCCCAATGTGTTCAATCCTCGGTCCCTGCATCAGTCCGGGAATTGAAACAACTTCCGAAGGCAGCACTCGTGCAAGATAGCCGGCAAGATCAGCTGCAGCTGCTTCTCGGGACTTCCCTTGCCCTATGAGCTTCAGGTCCCTGGTGTAAGCTTTATAGATAAGCTTCATCCTGGCCCTCATCATTACAGAACTTGAATCCTCCTTAACCTCCAGAGAAACAAGTTCTGCTTCAAGGCCCGAACGGTCCTTCCCGTATTCCGGAAATCCCTGAATCAGAGCTTGGTGGAACTGCTGGGCTTCCCAGTCAGAAATAGAAACATCCCCCACGTTCAAAGCCGGCAGCCGTATGAGCACGGCTGTTAGAAGCAGGAGGACAGCAGACAGCTTCACTTTGATTTCTCCCTGAACCGATCAGCCCAGATCATGGGAATCTGGGTCACCACAGCGGCAGCTTCAGCCATTGCATCAGTACATAGCCATTCATATCGGCTGTGGTAGTTGTTTCCCCCGGTGAACAGGTTCGGAGCGGGAATTCCCATAGCAGTAAGCCTGGCCCCGTCGGTCCCTCCCCTTATGCTGGTATATCTGGGCTCAATTCCAATGGTGCGCATTGCCTGTTCTGCCGTCTCAAGTATGGCTGGATGCTTAGATATTCCCTCAAGCATGTTCTCATACTGCCATGTGATCTCCACCGTTACCGAGCCTCCAGGAAATGCTGCTTCCACAGCCTTAGCGATATCTTTTACCGCATTTGCTCTCCGTTGGGCTTGGGACCTGTCGAAATCACGGATATAAACCTGGATATCAGCGTGCTCAACATCACCCTGTATACTGAGAGCGCAGTAGTATCCCTCCCTGTCTTCCGTTGATTCAGGACTTTCAGACTGGGGCAGCATCCTGATAAACGAACTTGCCATGGTCACCGCATTAACCATCCTGCCCTTTGCCCTTCCAAGATGATAGGAGACCCCCGTGCACTTCACATCAGCCCTGACAGCATAAAAACACTCCGCCTCAATTGACCCTCTGCCGGACCCGTCAAGGGTATAGCAGCACACCGACTGCAGGTCCTTCACCGGAAAGCAGTCCATGCCTGCCCCAGTCTCCTCATCGGAGGTAAAAATGAGCTCAACCGGCCCGTGGCTGATTTCTTCATGCTCCATGATATACTGAGCAGCTGTGATAATTTCTGCTGCACCGGCCTTGTCATCAGCCCCGAGAAGAGTTGTTCCGTCGGTTGTGATGATGTCTCTGCCGACACATTCCTGCAGCTCAGGATTGTCACTTGCTCGAAGCATAAGCCCTGAGCTTCCCAGGGTGATGTCAGATCCGTCGTAGGAACACACCATCTGGGGTTTCACATCCTTCCCGCTCACATCCCCAGCGGTATCTACATGGGCCATGAACCCCACAGCAGGGATCTGTTCACATCCCGGTGATGCGGGAATACGGGCAATCAGGTACCCTTCATCATAGAGAACCGTTTCGGGTATTCCCATCTCCTCAAGCTCTCTGCGTATCAGCCGCAGCAGTTCCATTTGACCGGGGGTTGAGGGTCTCCGGTCTGCATCACGTTTCGATTGGGTGTCTATCACCGCATATTTGAGAAATCTCTCTACAGTTTGTTCCTTATACCAGCTATGCATGTCCATATGAACACTGCCTCCTTCATACTCTTGAGGATACATGCAAATCACCGTTCCTGTCCACCTTTCCTATCTTGGCAGTCAGCAGTGCTTCATCGTCTGGAGAATGTCGCGGGACTCGTGAACGTGCTAATGTGTTTTCCTTCAACTCACGGCATCAGGCAGCACACTGCTCTTGTGATATTCATCTATCATGATATAATACCTGTTGTGTCTTGTTTCAAATTACCGGGTTACTATCTCATAGAGAACGGGGAAACTGAATGAAAGCTGAACGTCTGATGCAGCTGGAGCTTCTTCTGCTCTCGCATCCCGAGGGGATGCGGAGAGCCGAAATTGCCAGAAGGCTCGGAGTCCACAGGTCGACAATCGGCCGATACGTTGAAGAACTGAAGAAGCATATGGACATCTATGAGGACGGGTTCATCATCAAGCTGACAGCCCGTGAAGATATGGACATGATGAAACTTAGCGTCTATGAGAGTTTGGCGTTCAATCTCTCTGCTGAGCTGCTTGCTTCCCATGTAGAATTTCAAAACCCCCATCTAGCCTCAGGACTGCGTAAGATTGCAGGAAATATGCGCACCTATGCGCCTACCATGAGTGAAAACCTTGATGCCGTTGCGGAGGCAATAGAAGTAGGAGCAAAGCGCACAAACCCGAAATTCATTAAAGCTCTTGAAGTGCTTACCGATTCCTGGGTTTCGGGAAAAATTGTACGAATGAAACATCGGAAGGCAGCGGACGATGAAATACTGGAAACCGAATTTGCTCCCTATTTTATCGGATTCCGGGAGGAAGGCAGCGGAAGACGGCCGATGAGCGTAACAGGAAGGCTTCGACATACCTCCGAAATTGCAACCATTGACATCCATGACATCCTGGAAGCTGAGATTTTGGATGAAGTCTACACCATACCTGACAACCTGAGACCCTTCCGCAAACCGGATACCAATGAACGTTACGGAGGAATTGACCTGATTCCCCTGAAGCTCAGACTGAATGAACGCTCAGCCCTGAACTCGTTTTCTATGATCTACCGGGAAGCGCTGAATGTCTATAAAGATGAGAAGGATGAGCTAATCTGTGAAATGCAGGCGGAAAACTCCATAGAGCTTCTGTTGAGAATTGTACAAAGCGGAAACGCTATTGAAATACTTGAACCGCTGTCCTACAGAAAAAAATTCATCAGGGAACTTGAAAAAATATTACTAATTTACAAAGATACGGTATGATACATATAATGATAATAATTTTTAATCCATAGGAGGATGCTATGAAGAGTGTGAAGGGAACTGTAACTGAAAAGAATCTGCTTACGGCCTTTGCGGGGGAATCCCAGGCGAGAAACAGGTACACTTATTTTGCTTCAAAAGCAAAGAAGGAAGGATATGTTCTGATTGCCGATATGTTCAGTGAAACTGCTGACCAGGAGAAGGAGCATGCAAAACGGCTGTTTAAGTTTCTTGAAGGCGGTGAAGTGGAAATAACCGGTGCATTTCCTGCAGGAAAAATTGGAAGCACTGTGGAAAACCTGATGGAATCAGCTGGCGGAGAAAACTATGAGTGGACGACCATGTATCCGGAATTTGCTATAAAAGCTGAAGAGGAAGGTTTCAAGGATATTGCTGCTGTTTTCAGGGCTATCGCAGTTGCGGAAAAGCGTCATGAAGAACGATATCTCAATCTGAAAAAGATGATAGAAGAGCAGCGTACTTTTAAAAGAGAGACCACAGTCATGTGGAGATGCAGAAACTGTGGATACATATATGAAGGAACTTCAGCACCAGGCAAATGTCCTGCATGCGATCATTCGCAGGCCCATTTTGAGGTGTTTGGAGAAATGGTATAACAAAAAAACTAAACGGGAGGAGTTATGGCAAAATCAATACAGCATGGTGTATACAAGTGTGACATCTGCGGGAACATTGCAGTGCTGCTGCACGCAGGTGAGGGAGAGCTGGTATGCTGCGGAGAACCGATGAAGCTGATGGATGAAAAGACCGCTGATTCATCAACCGAAAAGCATGTACCGGTAATCGAGAAAATTGAATCCGGGTATCGTGTGACCGTCGGGTCCACACTGCACCCCATGGAAGAGAAGCACTACATTGAATGGATTGAACTGATCGCAGACGGGAAGTACTACAGACAATTTCTTTCCCCCGGTGATGCACCCGAAGCAGTCTTCTGCATTGAGGCTGACGAGGTCTCTGCACGGGAATACTGCAATATCCACGGCCTTTGGAGGGGCTGAAACACAATATGCTGAAAAAAACCATTGAACAGGCTTTTAATGAACAGATGAACAAAGAGCTTGCCTCCGCCTATATTTATGCGGCCATGGCAGCGGACTTTGCAGTTAAGAACTACAACGGGTTTTCCCGGTGGATGACTGCCCAGGCACGGGAAGAAATGGCCCATGCACAAAAGTTTTATGAGTTTTTACTTGAACGTGGCGGCAGACCCTTGTATGATACACTAGAGAAACCTCAGAAAAGCTGGGACAGTGTCCGGGCAGCTTTTGAGCATGCCTTAAGGCATGAGCAGTTCATCACGAAAAGTATTGATGAGCTTGTGAACCTGGCCAGAAAAGAAGATGACAAAGCTGCTGAGATTTTTCTGCAGTGGTTTGTTACTGAACAGGTTGAAGAAGAGGATTCCGTTGAGACTGTGCTGGCCAAATTTGAATTGGCCGGAGAAGATAAACGAGGGTTGTACCTGCTTGATAAAGAGCTGGGTTCCCGGGAGTAACGATTTATTTATTAGGAGGTCTTTATGGAAAAATATGTATGTGATTTATGCGGATATGTCTATGATCCGGCAGAAGGTGACCCGGATAACGGAGTCGATCCCGGGACAGCCTTCAGTGAACTTTCTGATGACTGGGTTTGCCCTCTGTGCGGAGCATCCAAGGATGACTTTTCCCCCCTTGAATAGTTTTCACGGGGAAGAAGTTCTCACAGTTTCAGATACTCCAGGCTGTCTGCAGGTCTCCCTGCGGACAGCCTTTTTGTTCCCTGCCGTTTACGGTATATGTTGAGGTGAAGCATGAAACACAGGAAAGCAGGCAATCCCGTGTATCGGGCACTAATGCTTTCACTCCTGCTCATTCCAGTCATCCTCTCTACAGCAGGATGCGGAGAGGACCAGGTTCAGCTCACCCTTGAAGACATTTCTGAACCCATTGATCTTGCAAAGCTCCAGCAGTACCTGCCCGGTACATGGGAAGGTTCGTTTAAAATGGCAGGAGGAGAATATACCGTACGGTTCTCTCTTCATGAGAATGAAGACGGCACCTTTATCGGGGCATTCTCCGTTCCTCAGCAGACCCAGGCTCTCTTTATTTTTGATGAAATTGAAATCGATGAACATGGAGAGATCACCTTCCGTGCTTCATCCATTCAGGCAGGATACACAGCAACCCTCAGGGCTGTACAGGACTCACAGCAGATTACTCTTTCAGGGACCTGGCAGCAGAACGGCACCCAGGCGTATCTCACCATGGAGCCTCGCCAGATAGAGCATCTCACCCGAATAATGCGCCCCCAGGATCCGGTTCCTCCGCTTCCTTATCGTGAAGAGGAAGTGCAGTTCTACAGTCCAAAGGATGATATCCTTCTTGCAGGGACATTCACCTATCCTGAAGACAACGGTCCTTTTCCAACAGTCATCCTGCTTTCCGGTTCAGGGTCCAGCAACCGAAATGAAGAGATTTTCGGGCATCGTCCGTTTCTAGTCCTTGCCGACTATCTCACAAGAAACGGCATCGCTGTTCTGCGCTATGACGACAGGGGCGTTGGAGAATCAGAAGGAGATGCTCTGACCGCTACATCCAGAGATCTTTCCATTGACGGTGAAGCAGCACTTGACTACCTGCTTTCGAGGCCCGATATCGCTTCTGATATCATCGGCATTATCGGGCACAGTGAGGGCGGGCTCATCGGGCCGATGATTGCAGACCGCAGGGAAGAGATAAAGTTTCTCGTACTGCTGGCAGGACCGGGAATACGGGGAGATCAGGTGCTGCTTTCCCAGACAGAGGCAATCCTTGAAGCCCACAGACTACCCTCCAGCTTGATTGAAACCACCTTAAGCACCAACAAAGCAATTTATGATCTGCTGCTTGAGGAAGATGATGATCAGGCCATTATCGATGAAGTGTACCGGGTAATGAGGTCAGTGGGGGTTCCGGAAGATCAGATTGAGAAGCAGATTTCCTCCATCATGCTGCCTTGGTTTCGGTTTTTTGTGCGATATGATCCGGGCAACGTGCTTTCCCGTACCGTCATTCCGGTACTTGCCCTCAACGGCAGTCTTGACCTTCAGATCATTGCAGAAGAGAATATTCCATCCATCAGGGAGCATTTGGAATCAGCGGACAATCAATATGTTACTACAAAGATCTACCAAGGACTCAACCACCTGTTCCAGCCGGCAGAGACCGGCATGGTTGATGAATATGGAACTACGCAAATTACTATAGCACCGCAGGTGCTTGATGATGTGACTCAATGGATCCTGGCTGTTACCGAGGGGTATGAGAGACTGTCCGACACCAGCAGGAGGTGAATACACGCAAACAGATAACTCCCCTCTGCAGGGTTGACAAAACCCGCAGAACATGGTTATTCAAAGATGGGCTGTCTTCCAGCAGGCACTAAGGACTAGCATCCTCTCCCCCATCACACATCTGCTTTTGCCGGTCCCCCCCGGCTGGAGGTTTCCGAAATGCAGCTGGAAGCAGCCCTTTTTTTTTGCATATCTGCCTTCCTGATATCCAGGAAGGCTTTTTCGTGAATCAGGCCGCCCTCAATGAAGGCGGCCTGTAATTCTTCCCTTAAATGCAGGAAACTACATGAGTTCCCCGATATTCTTGAAGATGTTCCATCTCCGTTTTGCATCCTCCGCAGACTTTTTGAAAAGATCTTCAGCATTCTCCGGATTGGTGTTGTACAGCGATGTGTAACGCCGTTCACTCTTGATGAATTCGATGTAGTCGCTCTTTGGTTCTCTGGCGTCAAAGGAGAATCTTTTGCCCTCCTCTGAAGCAGGATTGTAGCGGTACAGGGGCCAGTATCCTGACTCAACTGCTTTTTTCATCTGAACTTGCGAGTATCTCATATCGATACCGTGGTTGATGCAGGGAGCATAGCAGAAGACTATGGAGGGCCCGTCATATGCTTCGGCTTCCATCAGAGCCTTCTGGGCATGGTTCCGGTTTGCACCAAGAGAAATTGAAGCAACATAGACATATCCGTAGCTCATGCACATCAGTCCCATGTTCTTCTTGCCCAGGGGCTTTCCTGCCTCAGCAAACTTCGCCACCGAACCGATGGGAGTGGCCTTGGAAGCCTGCCCTCCGGTGTTGGAGTACACTTCTGTATCAAGGACCAGAATGTTTACATTTCTTCCTGAAGCAATCACATGGTCCACCCCGCCGAAGCCGATATCATAAGCCCAGCCGTCACCGCCGATAATCCAGATGCTCTTGTCCACGAAGTAGTCCTTGAGCTCACGGATTTTCTTCACCAGTTCCAGAGCCTCTCCTGATGCGCCTTCAACAGCATCATCAATCACCTTAGCTACTTGGTTCTGAGCAGCAATAGCCTCTTCACTGGTATCCTTCCAGAGCGCCAATGATGCATTTAGCGCTTCAGTCAGCTCAGGTGTAGTGCCGAGTTCGAGAAGACGTTTCACCTTTGCTTCCAGAAGAACTCTGTTGCTGTCCGCAGCAAGCCTCATGCCGAATCCATATTCCGCATTGTCCTCAAAGAGGGAATTTCCCCATGTAGGCCCGCGGCCGTCAGGCCGCTGACAGTAGGGACTCGTCGGGAAGGTTCCTCCGTAGATGGAAGAACAGCCGGTGGCATTGGCCACCATCATCCGCTCCCCGTACAGCTGAGTCACCAGCTTGATGTAAGGAGTCTCACCGCATCCTGCACAGGCACCGGAAAATTCAAACAGCGGCTGTCTGAACTGTGCGCCCTTCAAGGTGCTAACAGCAGCTCCATCAAGAACATTCTCAGGCAGGGCATCAAAGAATTCTGCATGTACTGTCTCGTTCTTAGCCCGCTCATCCTCAAGGGTGCTTTAGACAAGGGCCTTCTGCTTTGCCGGACATGTCTCTACACAGACAAAGCATCCCTGGCAGTCCTCGGGATATACCTGAACCTTGTACTGCAGGTCCTTGTCGTTTTTGGTGTTTGACTTCAAGGTCACAAAGGTATCCGGCGCACTCTCAAGATCCTTTTTCTCCATCTGCTTCACTCTGATGGCAGCATGGGGGCAGGCCTGGGCGCACTGGTTGCACTGAATGCAGTTCTCTGACAGCCAGTGAGGAACCCTGGGAGCAACGCCCCGCTTCTCAAGCTTGGAGGTTGAAGGCGGCAGGGTACCGTCAAAGGACATAAGCGATACAGGAATGGAATCACCCTTCAAATGCATCGTCGCTTTCATGATGTTCTTTGCAAAATCGGAAGCGTCGTCCTTTATGAGTTCCTTCGGTGTATAGAACTTCGCCTTGCCTGCGGGCACCTTGACTTCTTCCAGAGCAGCTGATGCTGCATCCACCGCAGCCCAGTTCATCTCTACAATGTCCTCGCCCTTGCTGCTGAAGGACTTATCAATCGCATCCTTGATCAGAGCAATTGCTTCATCTTCAGGGAGAATACCGGAAATCTTAAAGAATGCCGCCTGCATGACCGTATTGATCCTGTTTCCAAGGCCGATCTTCTCAGCAATCTTCAGGGCATCAATATTATAGAACTTGATCTTCCGCTCAGAAATAATCTTCTGGTCAGCTTCGGTAAGGTGCTCGAACACCTCTTCGGTGGGAATTTCGGAGTTCAGAAGGAACACACCCCCCTCCTTAAGAGGAGCCAGCATGTCATACCGTCCAATATAGGCTGAGTTGTGGCATGCAACAAAATCTGCGCTTTCCACCAGCCAGGGCATGTTCACTGAACTTTTCCCGAACCGCAGGTGACTGGTGGTGA
>PWNW01000092.1 GCA_003557605.1 Spirochaetaceae bacterium | reverse complement strand
GGCCATCACCATTCCAGGTGTGCAGAACCCGCATTGAACTGCACCGGTGTCGGAAAATGCGTCAACAATGCATCGCCCCCGGTCTGTCTCCCTAAAGGCCTCAAGGGTGATAATGTCGCATCCCTGCACCGCAGCAACGGGAATCAGGCAGGAGTTGACCACCTTACCGTCCTTCAGCACCGAACATGCACCGCATTCACCCTCACCACAGCCCTCCTTGGCGGCAGTGAGGCGCATATCTTCCCGCAGTACATCCAGCAGCCGTTTCGTACCGGGGGCTTCAATTTCAACCTCCCGGTTATTTATTCGAAAGCGTATATTCATCATAGATCCTTCAGCTCCATCAGGTATTCCGGGGTAACCGGAATTCTGTCAATGGTGCAGCCCGCTGCCCGCTGCACTGCATCGGCATACGCAGCGGCAGCTCCGTCAAACACCAGCTCTCCGAGCCCCTTCGCTCCGTAGGGACCGTATTCATAGGGGTTTTCAACCAGTTCACTGTGAACCTGGGGAACGTCCAGGGTGGTGGGGATAATGTAGTCAGCCATGGTGTTCTGGTAGAACCGGCCGTCCTTCAGCTCCATGTTTTCCAAGGAAGCATAGCCCAGTGCCTGCACCACCCCGCCGATCACCTGTCCATGAACGATGGTCTCGTCAATGGCCTTCCCTATCTCATGAATAGTCCATACCCCCTGTATCTCAACCTCAAAGGAGGCTGGATCAACCTCCACCTCCACTACACAGATTCCCCAGCTGTATGCAGGATAAGCATCTCCCTGCATGGTCTTCTGGTCCCAGGTCACCCAGGGGGGATGTTCGTAGACTGCCTCTGCAGTCTGCTCCTGTGTCCCGTCCCATATCTCCTTCAGCCGCTCCGAGGCCTTCTGCACCAGCCTGCCGACAACCATGACAGACCGGGAAGCAACGGTAGGGCCGGAGTCAGGGACCCGGGAGGTAGCAGGATTCTCGAAGATGATCTGCGATACATCCAAGTCAAGGGCATGGGCGGCAATCTTTCTGAAGGTGGTAAGCAGTCCCTGTCCCATCTCAACATTAGAAAGCAGAATTTCTGCCCGTCCGTCGGGCCTTCCCTGCACCTTCACCCGGGCGTTAATCAAGGCCTGCTCACCGTCACCGGTAAATCCTCCTCCATGGAGGTAGAATGCAGTTCCAATGCCCTTGCCTGAGCCAGGAGCAAACTGTCCCGCCTTCTCATAATACCCAGACACCCCTGATACCCGTTTCCACATCTGCTCAAGCAGCACATCCTCGTGGATGGTGCCGTTGGTGATGGTCCTTCCCCCCTTGGAGGTAAAGTATTTTCGCTTAAAAGCTGATTCCTCAACCCCAAGTTCCCGGGCCAGATGGGTCATATGCATCTCAGCAGCAAAAATTCCCTGCGGTGCACCGAACCCCCTGAATGCATCGGAGGGAACCGTAGATGTAGCAACCGCCCGTCCTCGGATGCGGACATTGGGAATATCATAGACGCTGTTGGCAGAATAGATGGTCCTCTGAAGCACAATGGGTGAACAGCTCTCAAATGCCCCGGCATTGATTCGTGCATCAATGTCCATGGCAAGAATGTTTCCCTGGTCATCCAGGGCTGTTTTGAAGAGCACCTGGCTCGGATGCCGCTTGGGCGTCCAGCTGATGTCCTCCCGCCGTTCGAATATCACCTGGACAGGCTGCTTCAGCTTCATCACCGCAACGGCAAGGGCAGAAGCAATAATATCGGGAAAATGCTCCTTCCCTCCGAAGGCCCCTCCAGTGGTAACCTGGTTGACTATGATATCATCAAGATCAAGATTTACCGAGGGAGCCACGGCCTTCCTGATGTAGAACGGGCACTGGCAGGACGCATGGAACACCAGTTTCCCGTCGGTAAATTCAGCGGTCATTCCCTGGGGCTCCATGTAGATATGTTCCTGGAAGCCCGTCTGTATTTCATCTTCAATAACCCGTGAGGCCTTCGCAAATGCTCCGTCAGGATCACCCTTCACCAGATTGTAATCAGCAAAAAGGTTGTCTTCCCCGTGAAGTGCTCCCCCCGCACAGGCAAGCCCTTCTTCAATGGTAAAGGCAGGGAGACTCTCCTCATAGGTTATCGAAAAGGCACCCGAGAGCTCATGGAGCACCTGCCGGTCGGGACCGGCAAGGATGCCCACGGTCTGGCCGCAGAAACGCACCTCGTCATTGGTAAACACCGGCCAGTCGCTTTTTATCATATGAATGCGGTTCTCTCCGCCCTCGGGAATATCATCAGCAGAAATGAAGTGATACCCCTCAGGAAGCTCAGGGACGGTGATTGAGATAATTCTTCCCCGGTTCACCGTCGTCCTGATGAGCTTTCCATGGAGCATGTTATCCCATGAAAGGTCCGCAATATATTGTGCATATCCCCCGGCTTTTTCATAGGCATCAACTCTGCGGACAGGGCTGCTGATATCTTGTTTCATAACTCACCCTCCGCAATATAATATACTACCGTTTTTTTTCAAGCGTATAGGGAAGCATGGCATAAAATGCCGAACATATCTCCAGGTCATCAATTCTGTTCACCTCATTAGGAGCATGGGCCTGATCTTCATCTCCGGGACCAAACCCGATGGCAGGTATCTCATGCCGTCCGGTCACCGCTACCAGGTTCGTGGAAAATGTCCATTTATCAACCACAGGTTTTTTCCCGTAGAGCAGTTCATATGCCTCTTCCCCTGCCTGCACCACCGGGTGGTCTGCAGGAATTTTCCAGGTGGGAAAATAGAGCTCCTGTCCGTACTCGGCGTTTCTCCAGCCCCGCTTGGCATAGTTCGGCATGGTTACAGCTATAGAATCCTCCGGTTCTCCCGAGGCATCAGCGATATACTGCTTCACCTGACGTATCGCCAGTTCCGCATCCTCTCCCCAGGTAAGGCGCCTGTCGAGATACAGCATTGCCTGGTCCGGGACTGCGCACTGACTGGGTCCGTGAACATCCACCTGGGAGACTACAATAGTTCCTTTCCCCAGGAAGTTGTCATCATCGGGCTGAAGATCCTCATTGAGCTTTTCCATGGCTAAAACAGCACGGGCAGCCTTATACGCAGCGCTCTCTCCCCGATGGGGCGCAGATCCGTGGGCAGAGACTCCCTTCATCCGGACAGTCATCTCCATTCGGCCTCGATGTCCCCGATAGAGCCTGCAGCTTGTAGGTTCCGTGGAAACTGCGAAGTCAGGCCTCAGGCCCTCCTCTTCTATCAGGTACTTCCAGCACATGCCGTCGCAGTCCTCCTCCATTACTGTAAAGGTGAAATAGATGGAAAAATCTCCTTCATATCCCAGTTCCTTCAATATCTTTCCTGCAGTAATCATGGAAGCTGCCCCGCCCTTCTGGTCGGAGGCGCCCCTGCCTTTCACCAGTCCTCCTTCAATAATTCCTGAAAAAGGATCGGTGATACATTGTGAGGGGTCCCCCACCTCTACCGTGTCGATATGGGCATCAAAAGCAAGGATACTGCTCCCCGTCCCTATCCTGGCAATCACGCTTCCGAGTCCGTCAAACCGGACTTCGTCAAACCCTGCTTCCTCACACATTGTGTGAATAAGCCTGCAGACATCTTCTTCCTTTCCGCTGTAGGATTTTGTCTGAATCATCTGAGAAAGCAGCTGTGCCGTCTCCATGCGGTATTGGTTTGCCTTCTCAAGAATGTTTTTTGCATAATCGTTCATGTTGTTCTCCTTATGTGTTACTGTACCTGCAGTGCATCCATAGCGTCCCACAGCTCCTGTGCAGCTTTCTGCGCTTCCCCGTAGATCTTCTGCAGATCAAAGGGAAACTCCCGGTTCTCCATCACAATGTTCCCGTTAATGATTACCGTTCTCACATCCCGGGACCCCATACCGAAAGCCATATGCCCGGCAATGTTCTCATCTTTCAACGGTGTGGGACTGTCATAATCGCTGATCACCAGATCAGCAGCATTCCCGGGCTTCAGCGACCCGAAGGGCATCTGAAAGTACCGGGAAACAAGTTCATGGCCGTTGGAAAGCATCCGGAGATAATCCCCCGGCTGCAGGGAACCGCCGGCATCCCGGTGCTTGAACCATGCCATCTTGAATTCCTCGAACATGTCGGCTCCGATGCCGTCGGTGCCCAGTGCGGAATTTTTCACCACCGGAAGGCCTCGGCAGTAGCCGACATGGTTGTTCATATTTGACCGCGCATTATGAATAAGAAACGAATCCAGCTTATTGAGCATTTCCAGCTCATCTTCCCGCAAGTGCACACCATGAACCAGGATCGAACGGTTGTTCAGCAGGCCGAAGCCGTCAAGTTTTTCAATAATGTCCTTCCGGTAGTGATGATGGCAATGGGAGACGTCGTAGCTGTCCTCCGCCGTATGGATATGCACGCCCCGTCCGGAAGCCTGCACAGCATCGGCAATCATCTTCATGGCGTCATCATCCACGGTAAAAGGAGCATGAGCCCCGATGGCGGCTTCACACAGGCCGTTCCAGCTGCCGTCTCTCCGCTGGGCATCAATTTCCCTGGCGAATGAAAGATTTTCCTGAAGTCCCTGCTCCGCCTCCTCCATGCCTCGGTTCCGGCAGGTGATCTCATAGCAGGTAATGCCCCGCATGCCCGTCTGCTCAAATCCCCTGCGGACTGCAGACAGTGACCCCTCAATGAATCCGGGGCTCGCATGATGATCAACCACCGTCGTTGTACCGCACCTCACCGCATCAATGCTGCAGATCAGCGATGAGAGATAAACTGCCTCCTCAGCCAGCGCCCGGTCAAGCTTCCACCAAAGCTGCTGAAGCACCGATATAAAGTCGGGGGTTGGCCCGATGGAAGCGGTAATGCCCCTGGAAAGGCCTGAATAGACATGGTGATGTGCGCAGACCAGTCCCGGCATCAGAAGCTTTCCCCTTCCGTCTATCACCTTGGCATCCTTCAGGGAAAATTCCTTTGCCGCACCGGCTCCGGAGGCAATGATGCGTCCTTTGTCAATGACAACGTCAAAATCTTCATATACCTTAGAAGGCTGAAATTCTATTGCCCTGCATCCCTTCACTATCAGCATAGTCAGCTCCTTTCCAGCTCTTTTTCGTCAACCAGATACTTGTGGTCTTTCAAAATATGATCAATCAGCACCGCAAGGTTCTCATCAGCCTCTGTCTTGGTCAGTTCCTCAATACCGCAGGTGATCATGCTGCTGCCGTCCCGAATATGGATGGTGCCTTGACGGATGAAAAACCCGCTGTTGGAGGATTCTTGAAAATCCTCCATGCAGGAGAACACCGTAAATTTATCTGTGTAGGGCTTACCCTCCCAGGGACAGAACAGTGCGCAGTTGCCGCATTCATTGCAGTAACTGTCAATATGGATTATCTGATAGGGATTGGAAAACCGCTTCAGGGACATCACGTCCACCGCTGCGTTTGCACGGTTGGGACAAACATCCACGCAGATATTGCACAACCTAGAGCACTCAAGGCAGCGCTTTGCTTCATGGGCCGCCAGCTGCTCATCAGGAAGCTCTCCCCGCCTGCAGCTTTGGGAGTACCCGACACGTTTATCAGCAATTTCCTGGTAGTAGTACTGCTCTACAACGGACAGTTTTTCAGAGAGCTCTTCCTCCGGCTGATCCGGTTCATCTGCGGCCTTTTCTTCGGACCCAAGCTCCTGTTCTATGATGCGGGCGCATGCCTTCATAGCCGAAGCTGCGGACTGAACCACCGTTGAAGGTCCGCTGAAGGCATCCCCAATGAGAAAGACACCTTCCACGGAAGTTTCCAGGGTTTCCTCGTCGGTCATCACCTCTCCGGAATCGGAAACCGGTAGTCCGTAGGAGCGAAGCAGATCCACGTCAGTCCGTTCACCTACCGCAGTGATGAGGGTATCGCAGGGAATGGTGAAGGTTTCATCTGTCTCTACCGGCCTTGCCCTTCCGCTCTCATCCGGCTCACCGAGCTTCATCACCCGGCAAAGCAAGGCATTTCCATCCAGTGATACAGGATTTGCAAGAAACCGGAACTTCACTCCGTCCTTCAGGGCATTGTCATATTCCTCAAGGTCCGCAGGCATCTGCTTTTCTGTTCTCCTGTACACCACCGTGACGGAACGTACTCCGGGCACCGCAGCAGCGGCACGGGCACCGTCCATAGCGGTATTTCCTCCCCCCACCACTACGGCATGCTCACCGAGTTCAACGGGTTCATGCCTTCGGAATCTTCGAAGAAAACTGAGGGAATCGGTGACCTTGCCGGCACATGACTCCAGGGGGAGGCTGATGTTCTTCTCCGCCCCCACCGCATACAGCAAATATGAGAATCCCTGGCTCTGGAGAGATGCTGCATCCAGAGTTTCGATATCAGCATTGAATACAAAGGAGACGCCCAGGGACTCAATATGGGAAACATCCGCATCAATGGCCTTCTGGGGAAACCGGAAATCGGGGATCACATGCTGCACGATCCCTCCCGCGGAACTTTCACGTTCAAAAACAGTAACACCAATTCCCTGCATCGCAAGATAATAGGCGGCAGAAAGTCCTGCAGGGCCTGCTCCGATCACCGCGGCCTTTACCGCAAGGGGCTGAGGCTTCTTCAGTGACTGTCTGTACTCCTCCCTTCCTGCCTCTGCGGCAATGCGTTTGAGCTCCCTGATCTGCACCGCACCCTCGTAGTGCATACGGGTGCAGTTGTACATGCACTGATGGTCGCATATATACCCCATGATGTTGGGCAGGGGATTTTTCCGGCAGATCATCTCCAGTGATTCCTCGAACAGCCCATGACCTGCAAAATCAAGGTATTCTGGAATATCCTGTGAAATCGGACAGGCGGCGACGCAGGGAGCGGTATAGCAGTCAAATCTGCTTAAGGGTTTTTTCACCGATACCATATGATCTCCCCGGTACTCTTTCCGGTACCGGGGGTCCTCCATTGCCTCTGCGGCAAGGGCCTTAAGTGCAGGCACATCCACCTTCTGCTTCGTCCAACCCTCTTTTCGGTCACTGCAGGCTTCAGCCATATCACGGAGTCTCAGGTACCCTGATGGCTTCAGCAGTTCCGTGGCAGCGGTAATGGGATGGATGCCCGCATCAAAAATCCCTCCCACGTTCCATGAAGCAGCTCCTGCACTGTAAGATACCGGAAGTGTTCCGTCAAACTCTTCTGAAATATTAGATGCCAGGGTGACCGTCAGGGGATACAGGGCCCTTCCGGACATGTACATCTCATCACCTGGAAGACGTCCCTGGTCATTTACTGAACCGAGGGTATTGGACAGCTTGATCCCGAACCCTCTTCCGCATAATTCAGCCTCATCTGCCAGCCGTTTCAGCATAGATACTGCATCGGGGTACTGCAGGTCATGCTCGAAAGATTCCCGCTTCAGATGCAGGTACTCATACCCCAATGCATCAAGCATTTCCCTGACCCGGTCATAGCCGAGGAGCGTCGGGTTCAGTTTGACAAAGGTATCCAGCTTCTTTTCAGTAAGCATATATCGGCAGATTGCCTCAATTTCCTCAGGAGGGCATCCATGCATGGTGGAGAGGGTCACCGACGGCGATATGCAGGGCGACACTTCCATCGATCCCGACATATCCAGGGCGGATGCGGCCCTGCGGTATATGCTGCTGTACTGCTCAAAAAGGGGATGCTGTGAAGCATCAATCATGGAATTGATGAACCTCTGCATCTTATCTGTCTTAATACCCTCCAAGTCATACCCGACGCTCATGTTGAAGATGAATGAGGGGGTTTTCCTTTCGGAGTTTGCCTCAAGCAGATGCAGGATGAACCATGCTTTCAGGTATTCATCAAATGACTGTTCAAGGGTGAACTCACTTGACCATTCCACATTGTAGCCCTCATCAGCAGCATAGATGCAGGGTTTTTCAATCTCCAGCTCATCGAGTTTCTGCACCGTCTTCAGCTCCATAAAGCGTCCGCCGGCAAGATAGGAAACTATTATGTTCTGGGCAAGCTGGGTATGAGGTCCCGCTGCGGGTCCGACGGGGGAGGCGCATTCCTGTGAGAACACCGACACAGTTCGGCGGTCTTCTTCGCTTTTATATACATGGTTGAGGGGATAGGAGAAGATGGTTCTGCTGCTCTCCTGCTCCCGAAGTATTTTTACTGCCAGGTCCTTGAAGGGAACCGGACGCATAATGTCGCTCATACATCGCTCCTTGTCAGCCTTAGGGTTTCAGTAATATTCTACTCTGTCGGAGAAATCTGTCAACCATAATGTGCAACATACTGCAACATTTCAGGTTCTTTTCGTTATACAACAAATTGCAACAAATAATCCTTGACCAAAGACAGTTTATGGGATAAGTATATGTACATACATGCCCAACTGCGGATGTATGTTTTTACTTTACAGCGTTTAAGCTGACTACCATGCAGGAATGCGAATGCGGAGGAATACATGATTGACTTGACGATCCATGAAGAAATCAGAAAGAAAAATATCCAGCGGTGCAGGGAGAAGGGAGTGATTCTTCCCACCTTTGCCCAGATGAAGGACCCTTCACTGGTACCCGAGGGAATCAGAAAGAAACTGACTGGCACCGGTCTGTGGGACCTTGACCCGGTGAACCTGTTCAGGATTACCTGGAACAATGAGCCAAACCTCGCTGGGGGCGGATTCGGCGGACCCAACTATATAGAACTTCCTCCGAGCCTTACCGGTGTTCCTGCAAGAATTTTTTCTTTAGTAGGAAAATATTTTCCCACCGGCGCTCACAAGGTAGGAGCCACCTACGGATGCCTTGCTCCGGCCCTGGTAACCGGCAGCTTTGATTCAACCAGGCAGAAGG
>PWNW01000242.1 GCA_003557605.1 Spirochaetaceae bacterium | reverse complement strand
TTCCACCGCAGTTCCTGAGGTGCGGGGACAAGCAGGATTCGATGGGGAATCTTCTCCATGACGGCATAATCAATTGACCGGCCGAACCCCCCTTCCTTAATAGCCCTGTACGCCCTGTCCACGTTCTGTTCCCCGGACTGAAACCCCTCAACAATCGGCCCTGCTATCTCCGGGCAGAATGTCTCTGCAAGCTCAACAAACAAACCCGCTTTACCAAAAAACATCCCGGAATTCCAAAAGTAACTTCCTGAGGCATAGTATTCTTGGGCCCTCTGCACATCGGGCTTCTCAACAAAGGCATCCACAGGGATCAGGTCCCCTGATCCCTCAGCCTTGATGTATCCGTAGCCGGTCTCAGGGCGGTCAGGGGTTATCCCGATAGTGATGATGCAGTTCTGCTTCTCTGCAGCTTCCACTGCCCGGGAGAACAGTTTCTGAAATACCTTTTCATCCATCACATGGTCAGCGGGGACCATGCAGATCACCTGGTCAGGGCTGCGGTGCTTCACCGCAGTCCAGGCAGCCGCTGCAGTGACCGCCGGTGCAGTATTGCAGCCGTAGGGCTCATCAAGCACTTCAACAGAGGAAACTCCTATTGCCTCAGCCTGTCTGATAACTTCCCTGCTGTAGCGCCGTTCCGGTATCACCAGCAGGTCACAGTATGCGGGCATTCTGCCCACCGTCTGCTGGAACAACGTCATAGGCCCCGTGAGGGGGAGAAACTGCTTGGGAAGCTTTCCCTCTTCGGTGCTGGAAAGCGGCTTCAGCCGTGTACCGGCTCCGCCGGCCATGATGCATACTCTTGGTCTCATATCTGCTCCTCCGTAAAACTCTATGTCGGGTATTCCCATCTGTCAAGTATTGCAGACCTGCACATCTCATCCTATACTGTGAAAAGCATGAAAAGGTTCCGAGGATATCTCTTCATAACCGTTACGATCCTCTTCCCGCCGGCTTCTGCCGTATCCAATGTGCTGGTCATCAGTTCCTATGATGTGGAATATGAATGGTCCCAGCAGCTGCTTGCGGGGGTCAGGGAGGTTTTTGATGAAGCCGATGTCCCCTATTATGTTGAATACCTTGATACCAAGTATGCCGATTCCCCTGAATATCTTGAGGCCTTTGCCCGCACCATCCATGTGAAATACCAGGAGAGCAGCATCTCTTTGATCATCGCCTTTGGCGACAACGCCCTCGCTTTCGCACTTGACATCAGGTCCATGTTTCCTGAAACAGTTCCAGTGGTGTTCAACGGCATCAATGATTTCTCCCCTGAGATGCTGGAAGGGGTCCCAATGGTCACAGGAGTCATAGACGAAGCCGATGAATCAACTGTGCTGAAGACCGCCCTGAAGCTGCATCCGGAGACTGAGCATATTGTCATTGTGCATGACCAGACCGAAAGCAGCCTGGCAGATGCCCGCCGCATCAGACGGTCGGTAGAGCAGGACTTCCCGGATTATTCCTTCATCTACCTCACCGATATGAGCTTCACTGAACTTGCCGCTGCCGTGCAGAATCTTCCGCCTTCCTCAATCATTTTTTACCGTTTGTTCATCAAGGACAGCAAGGGTGCTGTAAAGGGATACTCAGAGTCTTTAGCCCATATTTCCGGAAGGGGCGTTCCCGTCTACCAGGGAACGGATATCGGCATCGGAAACACAGGTTCAGCAGGGGGATATGTGCTCAGCCCAAAAGTCCAGGGAAGGGAGACGGCACTTCTTGCCCTGGAGGTGATTGACCGGGGAACAATAGAGCCCGGCGAATACCGGTACATACGTTCCCTGCACCACCGCTATGACTACCAAGTGCTCTCTTCGTTTTCTGTCCCCGTTTCGAAGGTTCCCGAAGATGCGGTCCTGGTGAACACCCCTGATCCGCTTCCCCACTCTGTTCGGATCACCCTTTACCTGATGACCATTATCCTCCTGATGCTTGTCGCACTGGTCATCACCCTGGTCACCCTCTTCTCCAGGCAGAAGCGGGATGCTGAAATCATCGCACGCAATGAGCGGATGGTGCGTCTGATTCTGGAAATTTCCCCCTTTCCCCTCTGGATATATGACCTGCAGGGCATTCTGATGCTCAGCAACAGGCAGGCAGAACACCTGTTCTCTCTTCCCATGGAGGAGGGCTCTGACTTCTTTGCCGTTCTGGAATCCCAGGGGCTCAAGGAAAATGCAGCCCTGTTTCAGACCATGGACAACGAACTTCTTGAAAAAGAAAAAACCATGACATGGCCTGCCCGGTCAGTGTCCGCCGCACGGGGGATGAACAGGATAGTCCTGGTTTCAAAAGCCCTCTTAGATGCAGGAGGCACCAGAGCGGTGATTACCGCATGTGCGGACATCACCGAAGAGCGCAGGGCTGCAGAGCAGCTGCAGCAGTCTGAGAAAATGAAGGCCATCGGTCTTCTGGCAGGGGGAATCGCCCACGACTTCAACAATCAGCTGACGGTAATCCATGGGTACAGCGACATGCTTGATGAACTGAATGATCACGATGAACTCCAGCCGTTCATCGAGCAGGTAAAGCATGGGGTATCTGTTTCGATGGACCTGACCAGACAGCTGCTCAGTTATGCCAGAGAAGAGGAGATTATCCTCATGCCCCTGTCGGTGGTAAAACTGCTGAAGGATACGGAAAAGCAGGTGCGGGCTTCGATGAACAAGGGCATCACCATACAGCGCATTGCACCGAAGGACGGTACAGACATCAAGGTATCCGGCGATGCGGTGCTGCTGCAGAATGCCCTGCTGAATCTCGCCCTGAATGCCAGGGACGCAATGGATACTGGAGGGGTGCTTACCCTCCAGGTTGAGACAGCGGAGATACGACCGGAACATCCTGAGATCGGGGTCTTCGGCGACATCCCGCCTGGGACCTACGGACGCATCAGCGTAACTGATACGGGAAGCGGAATTCCCGAGAAGGTCAAAGCATCCATATTCGATCCTTTCTTCTCCACCAAGCCGGAGGGCAAAGGCACCGGACTCGGCCTGTCCGCTGTTGCAGGAACAGTTTCACAGCACGGGGGATATATTACCCTCAAGAGTGCTCCCGGTGAAGGATCAACCTTTTCCATCTATCTGCCGCTGCTGTGAAGCTCAGGCCCTGCTTCCTGCTGCTGCAAACAGCTGCCAAGGCTGTTTGGGTGCAAGACATAAGGTATTTTATAAAGGACTTTGTATGACATATACGTATTTTTGTCTTGTATAAAAGACTTTTATCATTCAAGAGGTGGTCATGTACATTCAACGTGACAGCTATCTTGAGATGATCCGTTCGGTTACCGGAAAAAACATCATCAAAGTACTGACAGGGATGCGTCGTGTCGGAAAATCCACTATCCTCAAACAGGTACAAGATCAGCTGCTGTCTGACGGAGTACCGCAAGATCAGATAATCAGTATCAATTTCGAATTGATGGAATACGAATCCATCCGTGATTATCGGGTGCTTGATGATTTCATCACCAAACGCATGATACCCGGAAACAAGTATTATGTTTTTCTCGATGAAGTTCAGGAGGTCAAGGGATTTGAGAAAGTGGTGAACTCCCTTCATGCCAAGGGTACTGCGGAACTTTTCATCACCGGGTCCAATTCTAACCTTCTGTCGGGGGAGTTGGCAACCTACCTTACGGGGCGGTACTTCTCGATTGAGATTCTTCCGCTGTCCTTCAAGGAAATGTATCCATATATACCGGCCTCCACAAGAGAAGAAAAATTTTTGACATTTATCCGGACCGGAGGAATGCCCGGCATCCTGCAGTTCGAAGGTAATTCAATTATCAAAAACTATCTGTTGGACATGTACCAGTCAATCTTGCTGCGTGACATCGTCCAGCGGCATTCAATCAGAAATGTTGATCTGCTGAAGAGATGTATGCAGTACATCTTCGCAAACAGCAGTCAGCTGTTTTCTGCTGCCTCAATCACCAGATACTTAAAGAACGAGGGAAGACGCTTATCAAAGGAGACCATCTATCAATACCTTGATGCCGTGAAAGAAGCGTTCCTGATCCACGGAGTTCCCCGATTTGAAATCAAGGGAAAGAGTGTGCTGAAGACCAACGAGAAATTCTTCGTCAATGATCTGGGATTCAGGGGGTTGTTTTTCGATAATGAACTCGACATAGGCCAGGCACTTGAGAACATTGTCTATCTGAATCTGCGCAGACAAGGTCATGAGATATTCGTCGGGAAACTTGATGACAAGGAAATCGACTTCATTGCTCTTCGTGGAAGAGAGAAGCTCTATATCCAAGTAGCCTACCTTCTAGCTGAGCCGTCCACGATAAAAAGAGAGTTTTACCCTCTGGAAGCAATCGATGATAATTATCCCAAGATGGTTCTTTCGATGGACCCGGTCAATCGGTCACAAAACGGCATAATACACATGAATATCATAGATTATCTGCTTACCGATTCAGCTGCTCAGCTGTGTCCGAGAGTATGAGCTCATCATCAGGCCTAGCTTCCTGAGACAAGGCCAAGGGCCTTTTCGGCATTGCGGGCAAATATTCCCTCAACTGCTTCTCTGGACAGCCGGTTTCGCTGCGCCGCATCAAGGATGGAGCGCATCTGCTCATAGAGGAAGAAGGTGTACCCCTTCTCTTCCTCAGGACTCTTTCGATGAATATTCCAGGAAAAGGGTTCCCGGCAGAGGTTTCGGTACTCCTTGAGGGTCCATTCACGTTTTCCATGCCAGAGGAGAATCGGCATATCGGTACCGTAGAGAATCTTTGATGCATCAAGTTCACTGAATGCCATGTCATAGACCTCAGGATTTATCACCGCTGAGGTATCGAAATAAAACCCCTGGGGGTCCCCAAGTTTTCTCAGTCCCTCCTGGAGAAACCAGGGACAGAAGCAGCGGCCGAAATGGGCAATGATGATTACCGCATCAGGATATCGGTCTCTGGCTTCAAGCAGTTCCCTGATGTTGTCGTCATCGGCAAGACGGAGTTTTCTGGGAAGATGCATCATCACCGCCTTTTGATGCCGATTGAGCACCTCCCAGTGCTCATGGGGCATGAAATCAAATATGCTGATGTCAGCTCCCTTCATGCCGGAAAACATGTCAGGATAGGGCTTAAAGCCCACAAAGCCGCCCTCCAGCAGGGTCTGCTCCACCTCCTGTGCCGACCACTGGGGACGCACCGTCATAAAGGGGTCCAGCAGCCCCTCCCGGCGCTTCTCAGCCAAATAGCGGTTGTTCCCAGCCAGGTCTGCCTCCCTGATAGGCCATGGAAACCCGGCGATTCGGTATTCGGTATCAGGGAAGAGCATTGCCGCTGCCGAATAGGCCTCTTCACAGGCAAGAATATGGCCGCTTTCAATGGCCCAGTCAGACTGTATCCTGCTTTCGGGAAGTGACTTCACATGTTCAGGAAGATTGATGTGCACATGAACATCAAAGATGTACCCCGGAATACGGGACTTTATATGGTCCTGGTAAAACTGTTCATCAACTGCGGTTTTCTCCGGATACCTGTTCACAGGATGCCTCCTTTATTACAAATCGGGATCTTGCATTCCATCATACCACAAGTTCTGATGTAGACAAAAGAAGAAAAAACCTGTTTGATACATCCATATGGAACGGAAGAAGCACATTCTTGTTGCCGATGACGAACGGCTGCTTAGAAAATTGACAGCCAACATGCTCTCCTCCGCAGGATTTGAAGTCACCACATGTGCATCGGGAGCTGAAGCGCTGAAATTCTATGCCAAGAACCATGTTGATCTGGTGATCCTCGATATGATCATGCCTGGGCTCAACGGCGCTGAGACCTTCCGTTCCCTCATCAGTGCAGACCCGAAGGCAAAGGTAATTATTCTTTCGGGGTTCACCAGGGAGCGGGTAACCAAGGAACTCTATGAGCTCGGACTGGCAGGTTTCCTCGATAAACCGGTAAGCAGAGTCAAACTGCTGAGGACTGTGCAGGAGGTCCTCAGTTCCTGACGTGCTGCACCGTTTCAATTGACAAGGGATACATTCAAATGAGCAAGAAAAAAAACATCCTGAATTACCGAAGCAGATTTGAGCACAGCCTTGATGAAGTGGAACCGTATATTTTCGAGTGGGCAGCTGAATTCCCTCATGTCGCTGAAGATATTTTTATCCTGCAGGAGATGGAGCAGGATCCGGAGAACCGGTTCCCTGCAACATGGTATACCTTCATGGCAGGCACCCGCGCCGTCTCCTTCGCACTTACCCAGGAAAAGCAGATAAAGAAATTCCTTGCCCGGTACCGTGACATACTCTCTGACGAAGCCGTGGAAATGCTGAAGTATTTCCAAAAGCACCCCATGACATGGAAGGCCTTCATGGTGGAAGAGACTATTGACACCAACCTCTTTAAAATTTTCGATGTGCTGGAGGAAGATGATGGCCTTCCCCTCGCTTCAAAGGGTGTTGCAGACATTCTGAAGCAGCATCAAACCGAGGACATCCTGTTCATTGCTCTGTGCTTCAAGGACGGAGCCTGTCTTCGGACCACAGGAATCATTCACTCATACCTCTCCGTCACAGATGATGACCTGGACTTCATCTGCTGCTCTCTGGACGAGGATCTCTATGACGAACAGGGCCTGACAGGAATCATCAACAGCCGTTACTGCTCGTTTTTCATCATTGATCAAATTGCAATGATCCCCCCCATTGGATTTCGGGGCTTACGTTCTGAGATTGTCTGGAGAGAGCTGTATCTGAAAGGTATTAGCCAGGTGAAGCTGCCGGGGCAATGGGACATAGAAACATCTTCAGAGGGTGTTATTAAGCTTGAATACCTGGGACCGGATAATGAGGTTGAAGCAATGGAGCCGCTGGGAGCACAGGACCCTGAAAATCCCTGGGAGCCTGCGGGCCTGTTCCCCTCCTGCCTTTACATCATTCCGGAAGAGGAGACCGCATGCATCTATGCTTCCTCCACCCATGACTATGCGCTGCTGATGAAAGTTCTCAGCTGCCGGTATCCCTGGAAAAATCTGCAGCAGCTGTTTTCCTTCTTCTTAGTCAGCAGCAGCGTCTGGGCCCTGGTGTCAAGCAACCCTGATTTCAGCCCGCCCTGGGAATGGTGCACCAGCCTCTTTGAAGATGATTCATCCTCCTCCGGTGATAATGAATCACTGGATCCTATCAATACCTTGCTGAGAGAGGTATTTGATGCGGAAAACTTCGGCAGGGAGATCGACATCCCGAAGCGGTGCGGAGAACTGGGCATCGATCCAGAAGAGTTTCAGTCCTTCCTGCAGGCCCTAGATGAAGATCATGAAAAGAAGTTTCCCAAGCTTGCCCTTTCTGAAGACGACAAGGCATATGAAATTCCCGGCTTCAACGCCCCCCCTCCGGTGATCCGGCTGAAGTTCTTTGAACCCCTTTCCGATTCAGATCTCTTCACGGTATCTGAGTCAGATGAGACCTATGATCTCTTTACATCCCTTGCCGGAGAGGAGAATGCCGAGATGACCGAACCCGGGGACATGGGAGATTACATCAGCGAACTCTTCGAAGCAGGCTTCGGCTATTCAGGGCGGCTGGTGATGAACTGCCTGTTCTACATGATGATGCTGCAGGAAGATCAGTGGACACCGGTTCGTTCCTACGGCATCGAAATGCTGAAGATGTTTCATAAGACGCTGCTCCCCAAACTCCAGATGGACAAGGAATCATTCCTTGCCAATTTCAGCCGGTTTGTCCTTCGGATCCTGTGCACCAACGGAGTGCTGGAGATATCGCATCGCCCCAAGGGGGAGGAACGTTCCCGGGGGACTTATATGGTGAAGTCCAGTGCTTTTTTCCGGAGCTTCATTACCCTCTAGAGATCTGCTGTCTCAATAGAGGGGGATGCAAAGAACCGCAGGGGCATGATGGTGGTGCCCAGACCGCAGCTTACCACTACGGGTTTTCCCTTCCAACGGCACAGTCCCCTGCCCAGCTCTTTTCGGTATTTGCTGTGGGTGGTGAGGGGCCTGCCGAAGAGGGTTATCTGCCCCCCATGGGTATGGCCGCACAGGGCAAGATCAAAATCCAGGTGCTGCGCTCCGGAGGGGATGAAGTCAGGATTATGGGAAAGTAAAATCATGATATCAGCGGAGGGATCCCGGCGGATGTGGCCGAGATAGGCAGTATCCCTCCTGGCATCCGCAGGCCCTGCAATCTGCAGAGTAATCCCCTTCACCTGAACTGTGATGCAGCTGTTGTACAGCAGGGGAATTCCCAAGGACCTGCAGACAGCGGCAGCTGCTTCCCGGGCACTGCCCTTTCTGCTGTCCTGAATATCGTGGTTTCCCAGCACCGCTGCAGCTGGGGAGAGACGGGAAAGTGCCTCAAGACACTCCCTCGCATACGTCGGTCCCCCCTCCACATAGTCCCCCCCGAGAAGCACCAGGTCCGGGGAGAGTTCCTGGACCCGCTGTATCACCTTCTCAAGCCGTTTCGGGGAGAAAAAGAACCCGCAGTGCAGATCAGAGAGGTATGCGATGCGTATTCCCCGTGTTCCAATGCGGTGGTGCCGTCCCTTCAGGATGAACCTGGCCTCGCAGATACCCCAAATAATAAGAACTGCCGCAGCCGCGGCAAACACTGCCGTCATCACTGCTGCCGCTTACCGTATGCTTCCAGTCCCTTTCCCAGGATGTGCATGGCATCTTCCAGGTCATGTTCGTTGAGGACATAGGCAATACGGACTTCATCACGTCCGGCACCAGGTGAAGCATAAAACCCCTCGGCAGGCGCAAGCATCACGGTCTTTCCCTCCACAGAAAAATCCCTGAGCATGAATACGGCAAAATCCTCGGCAGAAGCAACCGGAAGCTTCGCCATGATGTAGAATGCTCCCCGGGGCTTTCGGCAGACAAC
>PWNW01000258.1 GCA_003557605.1 Spirochaetaceae bacterium | reverse complement strand
TTTAAAAGTTTTTCTATATTGCATTCATAAATAAAAAAGTATATGGAGAAAAGTAATTATGAAAAAGTTAATTGGTATTACCCTTCTTGTCCTGTTTGCCGTGTTTCCCTCATTCAGCAACAACCTCGAACTTCTTGGAAACATCACCCCATTTCTACAGCTTTCATTAAGTGAAAATGAAATTAATCTCTTTGATTTCGATGGTTCCGGGTTCGATGAACTTCAGACAGCATCCGGTTCTGTCACCGTAACCGAGCGGTCAAACCGGTTTGCCGGCTACACAGTCACCGTTGCATCTGCAGGTGCATGGAATCTGGTCAGCGAACACTACGATTCCGAAGCACCCGACCCGGCATTCCTCCTGGGATACACCTTCACTTACGCAGGCGCTGCACCTCAAGATTACAATTCATCTTCTATCGAAATAACCGACTCAAATTCTCGTACCCAAGGAACCGGAATTGAAAAGGACTTCGCCGTTTCAGTTGACATCCCCGTAGGCGCCCCGGAAGGGGTATACTCAGATACCCTGACCTTTACCATCGCCCAAAAATAGTCTCTAAAACCTCGCACATATCATAGAAGCAGCGGGAATTCACCCGTTGCTTTTTTTCTGCAATAGTCACTTTACACCAAAACAGAGAGTTGACAAGGTGTATAAATGGGCGCATAGTGATAGCAAGTACAACACAAAAAGTAAGGAGTTATGTATGAAAAAAGTATTAGCATTTCTTATTGTACTGATGCTCTTAAGTGCATCAGTGATCGTCGCCACACCCCCAACTATTCCTGCAACATTGAATATCAACACCGCAGTTCCCGGAGCCTTGAGAGTCAGGTTTACAAATGGAGACCAGGAGCGGACCGTATCTCCTGACATCGTCGAAACAAATGAGAACGATGAGGATTTCGGATCGTTTCTGACTACGGTAAATCTTGGCGTTGCTCTTGAAGTGTTCTCTGCCTTTGCATGGAAGATCCAAGCTGATGCAGCCAACCTGGAGAACACAACGAATGACAGCTTCATCACCTTTGACATTACTAACCATGATGACCCGAATTTTGCGGAAGGAGCGAAGACGGTAGGTACTACTGGCGGTCCTTGGACCGGAAACTACGGGATAACTATTTCAAATTTTTCATACTTTGAAGAGCTTGGCGCTACCGCAGTAACAGATTATCCAGGTGAGGGAAGCTACGAAGGCAGCATTGTCTTTACGATTTCCGTACTTTAAGCTTGAATTTGAGAAGGGCACCTAATACTTTGGTGCCCTTCTTCTTCATGTACACCCCTTGTCCGACGGCAGATGAATCCTCCTCAATCTCAGATATCTTCTCCCCTATTGCCGTACTGGCTTTCAGCATGCCCCCATTCCCTTTGACTCAGAAGGGTTTTTTCGGTATACTCTTTCGATATGGAAACTCCTAATACACTTTACCAGATCGGCGAGCATGTCGTGTATCCTCTTCAGGGTGTCGGCGTTATCAAAGATATTACGAAGAAGCAGTTTAAGGGAAAAGACATTCTCTACTATGTCATTTTCCTTGATATCAGCGACATGACGGTGATGATCCCGGTGGACAACGTAGATGACATTGGTATTCGTTCCATTGTCAGCACCGACGAGGCCATGAAGGCCCTGGAAAGCATTACCGGTGCCTATGAACCGGTAACCGTGGACTGGAAGGTCCGCTACACCATGAACCTTGAGCTGCTCAAGGAAGGTACTATAGCCTCCATCGCCTCGGTGGTTCAGACATTGTATCACCGCAGCAAGGTCAAGGAGCTTCCAGTACAGGAACGGAAACTCTATGACAATGCCCTTCGGATTTTAATTGATGAAATTGCCCTTTCCATCGGAAAACCGAAGAACGAAATTGAGGCGCTGATACTCAGCAAGCTGGAAGCAGAGTGAAAGAGATTTCCCCAAATACTAGGACAGCATGCATCATCACCGCAGCGGGGTCCAGCCGCCGGTTTTCAGGAGGATCCAGCAAGAAGGAGTATCTGCTCGTTGACGGACGCCCAATGATTTCCTGGTCTGTGGAGGCATGCAGGGCAAGCGGAGTTGTCTCAAGGATCGTGATTGTACATCCCCCTGGACAGCAGCAGGAAGCCATGGAAGCCGCAGGAGATGCTGCAGGAGACATTCCCGTCACCTGCACGGCCGGAGGAACCACAAGACAGGAATCAGTATTTCTCGGACTTGAGCATCTGGAGCAGTTCGGCTGCCACGTTGTGCTGATTCATGACGGTGCCCGTCCCTGGGTTACCCCCGAATGCATCAGGGAGGTGATCCAGGGAGCAGTCAGATACGTCGGGGCCGCCCCGGTAATACCCATACCCGATGCGGTAAAGCAGGTTGAAGACCGATTCATCACCGGGCATCTTCCCAGACCGGGGCTCATGGCAGTGCAGACTCCCCAGGGATTTGAATTTCCAGGCATTCTTTCAGCACACCGCATGGCCCGGAATGACCAGATACCCTGCATTGATGATACGGAACTGTACTGCCGGTATATCGGCAAGGTGCATGCTGTCCCAGGAGACGCAGAAAACAGAAAAGTGACATATCCATCAGATATCAGGAGCGGCGCATGAAGATCGGACAGGGATGGGACAGGCACCGGCTGGTTCAGGGAAGGCCGCTGATGATTGGAGGAATAGAGATCCCCTTCCACAAGGGCGAGGATGGGCATTCTGACGGAGATGTGCTGCTCCATGCTGTGGCCGATGCCCTTCTGGGTTCCTGCGCCCTCGGTGATATCGGCACCCATTTCCCTCCTGGAGATCCTGCATTCAAGGATGCGGACAGCAAAGAGCTGCTGCGTTCAGTTGCAGAGAAACTGCTTACCAGGGGATACCAGGTGCTGCAGGTGGATGCAACGGTCATCCTGGAGGAGCCGAAGCTCGGTCCCCACATCTCTGCTGTCCGCAGATGCATTGCAGAAATCCTGTCCTTGCCTGTAGAGGCTGTATCGGTGAAAGCCAAGACCGCCGAGGGGCTCGGTCCTGCGGGAACCGGCGATGCTGTGGAGGCATATGCGGTGGTCACTGCTGGGGAGATCGAAGAGGACCAGAGCCTTTACCTCTAAAGAAAGCAGCCCGGAAGCTTAGGGGCCTCCGGGCTGCTTTCTTTCAGAATATCACATCACGTTTGAAGGGGTTCATCTTCCCTCATTATCAGCAGGCTTTTCGGATCTAGTTTGAGGCTCATATGTTTCTGCACTTCCTCACCCTGGTCCTTCACCAACGTCAGGGCAACATGGTCATCCACAAACGTCAGACCAATGAGCACATCAATGTAGTAGCACAGTTCCTTGACAGGAGCAGATACTCCGAACTCATCATAGGGAACATCCTCACTCAAGGCTGAAACACTGAACCATACTTCCAGGTCCATCTCCTGGGCAAAGTCCCTGATGCGCCCCAGATCTTCACAGTTGTCATCAGAAAGCCGGTATCCGTCAAACATAACTGCATCAGCCTTGAATCCACCGTCCACAATCATGGCCCGAAGGCTTGAAATAATCTGATCTATGGCTACGTCCTTCTGACTGAAATTCATTATCACCCGGTTTCTCACTATCTCATCATGCACGTCACGGGCATGCTCAAGGTGCTTTATCCGGGAAATCTCTTCAAAAATATCCTCATACCAGGAAAGCACATGGTCCACATTTTGAGAAAAGGACACATGAATTACATGGTGGTCACGCAGCAGTTTATCGGTGGCAATATGCACCAGGCATGCTGTCTTGCCTACTCCCTTCCGTGAAGTAAGCACTCCTAAATTTCCTTTCCCAAGCCCGCCGTGTATTGATGTCTCAAATACCCGCAGCGGGCTTCGTGCAATCAACTCTTCTTTTACCATCGGTATCTATCCTCCGGATTGTGTTGTATCTGTGATTATAGCATGGACCTGAAATAAGGCCATGCCTACTTTCCTGCCTCATCCCTTCGTTTCTGTTCGTAGGCCCTGATCAGTTCTTCACTGATGCTCTGGGGGACCTTTCCGTATTTCAGAAACTCCATGGTGAACTCCGCCTTTCCCTGGGTCAGAGACCTGAGGTTGGTGGAGTAGCCGAACATCTCGCTGAGGGGCACCTCAGCCTCAACAATGCAGAAAGCCCCCTCCTCAAGGGCACTGACAATCATGCCCCTGCGCTGGTTGATGGTAGCGAAGACGTTTCCCTGAAATTCAGTAGGCCCTTCTACGCTCACCTTCATGATCGGTTCCATAATGACCGGGTCAGCCCGTCTGTATGCTTCACGGAATGCCCCGATTGCTGCAGTCTGAAAGGCCATATCCGAAGAGTCCACCGGGTGGTACTGGCCGTCATTGATCGAGGCCTTGATGCCCACAATGGGAAATCCGATAAGCGTTCCCTTCTCCAGGGCCGCCTGAAACCCCTTGTCGCAGGAAGGAATATATTCAGTAGGAATCACGCCGCCTTTGATGCTGTTTTCAAATACGTAGTTTTCCTCATCCGATTCGAGGGGCTCAATGTAGCCGGCTACCCGGGCATACTGTCCCGAACCGCCGGTCTGTTTTTTATGGGTATAGTTGAAATCAGCTCTCCGGCTGATAGCCTCACGATAGGCAACCTGGGGCTGTCCCACCTCAACTTCAGCACGGTACTCCCGCTTCATCCGTTCAACATATACTTCAAGGTGGAGTTCCCCCATACCCTGGATGATGGTCTGGCTTGATTCGGGGTCCACATAGGTCCTGAATGTCGGATCTTCCTTGGAAAAACGGTTAAGCGCCTTGGCCATATTGCCCTGGGCATTTTTATCCTTCGCCTTGATCGCCAGGCTGATAACCGGATTGGGAACATACATGCTGGTCATGGAGAGATTCATGGACCCTGCAGTAAACGTGTCGCCTGATGCACAGTCCACTGCAAAAAGCGCCGCTATGTCGCCGCAGTACGCCTGGCTGATATCCTCCATCGAATCTGCGTGCATCTTGATCAGACGGCCGACCTTGAACCGCTTGCGGGAACGTACGTTATAGAGTTCATCCCCTTTTTTCAACGTCCCCTGATATATCCTGATGTAGGTAAGCTGTCCGTACTGCCCGTCCTCAAGTTTGAAGGCAAGAGCAACGGTGGGCTTTGAAGGATCGGACTCAAGGACAATCTCCTTCTCATCCTGGTCCAGGTCCAGGGCAATATTCTGGACCTGGGTCGGATTCGGAAGATACTGAATCACCCCGTCCATCAGCGGCTGAATACCTTTGTTCTTGTAGGCTGATCCCATAAACACCGGGGTCAGCTCCTGGGAAAGAGTCCCTGCACGCACCGCATCCATGATCAGCTCTTCACTCACCTGATCCTCAAGCATGGCCTCCATCAGTTCATCGGAGAACATCGACACCGCATCAAGCAGCTCCTCCCGCTTTGCCATAGCTTCATCCTGGAGATGTGCGGGAATCGCCTCCTCCCGGAGCTCCTCTCCGCTGGGCCCGTCAAAGTAGATGGCCTTCATGGAAACCAGGTCCACCACTCCTTCAAGCTTGTCTTCAAGACCAATGGGGATCTGCATCAGCACTGCATTGTGACCCAGCTTCTGCACCAGCTGGTCCTTCACCCGATAGGGGTTGGCCCCTACACGGTCGCACTTATTGATGAAAGCGATCCTGGGAACCTTGTAGCGCTTCATCTGCCTGTCAACGGTAATGGACTGGGACTGCACGCCTCCAACGGAACAGAGCACCAGCACCGCTCCGTCAAGAACTCGCAGCGAACGTTCCACCTCAATGGTGAAGTCCACATGCCCGGGGGTGTCAATAATATTTACCGAATATCCCTTCCAGTTGACATTGGTGGCAGCAGAAGCAATGGTGATGCCCCGCTCACGCTCCAGCTCCATGGAGTCCATGGTAGCCCCAACTCCGTCCTTGCCCCTCACTTCATGGATGGCATGGATTCGCTTGGTATAGAACAGCATCCTCTCCGAGAGAGTAGTCTTTCCCGAATCAATATGCGCACTGATACCGATGTTTCTCATGTTTTTTATATCTGACATATCTTTTCCTCTTTACTGCGTCCTGTAGATGTGTATTTTCGTTTTTGGTGTTTTTGTAGCTCGCTGAACGTATCGAAACGGTAATCACAGCGGATGGGCAAACAATCACATCGCAGTGGTAATTTTAGTATAATGCATATTTTTTTTCAATCCCCAAAGGAAAAAAGTCCTCTTCACCGCTCTCCCCTGCTCTGCTATAGTAAATACAGAACATACATCCGGAGGTATACCATGGCTACATTGTTCAGCCGAATCATCAGCGGAGAGATTCCCGCATCCGTGCTCTATGAGGACCATCTGTGCATTGTCATTCTTGATATAGCGCCGGTCAATAAAGGCCATGCGCTGGTTATTGCCCGGGAGGAGTATAAGACCCTTGCCGATTGTCCCGACGATGTGCTGGCCCATCTCTTTTCAGTGTCCAAGCAGGTTGTCGCTCAGATGGAGCAGGAACTCTCCATTGACGGATACAATATCCTGGTGAACAATAAAAGCGCTTCAGGGCAGGAGGTGCCGCACCTGCATATTCATGTGATCCCACGCTATGAAGGTGATAAAAAAACCCCCAGGTTCAGCAAGGAGCAGTACGGTCCAGGGGAGATGGAGAAGATGGCGGAGACATTGAAAATCTACTGAACCGACTCACGCATCACCAGCTTATGGGGAACAACCATGCTGGGCTCTGGGCTGCGGGTCTCAAGCATGTGGAAGAGCATCCGTGCTGCGGAACGTCCCTTCACCGATGCGCTCTGGTCCACGGTGGTGAGTCCTGGAGCAATAATAGAAGCTTCAGGGATGTTGTCGAATCCCGCTGTTGAGATATCATGGGGGATGCGGATTCCCGATGCACGGAACTGCTGCATGCATCCCAGGGCTATGATGTCGCTCATTGCCGCCGCAGCAGTGCATCCCCAGGACTCATCCAGAACCTGCTGTGCAGCAGTGCGTCCCCCTTCAAGGGAGCACACGCTTCGGTAGACCCGGACAGTCGGCCCTGGACATGAAAGACCTGCATCAGCAAGGGCCTCCCGGTATCCCTCCATCCTTCGGTCTATTACGGAGCTGTGGACTGCAGTACCTTCATTAGCCCCCGCTATGGAGATCACCGCAATATTTCGGTGTCCCCGGTTCAGCACATGCTCCATGATCTCCCGGGCTGCAGTGCGGTCGTCAGTATTGACGCTGGGAACCCCTCCCTCCGGGTTCCCGTCAATAGTGACGTAGGGAATATGCTTGAGTCTGATGCTTTCTGCAACATGCATCTCCGCTTCCATACCCAGGGTTATCAGCCCATCGACGGAGGCGCTTCTCACCGCCTTGGAGAGGCTCTCCCCGAAGGGAGGTATCATGGTGAGGGTATATTCCTTCTCCTGACAGACTGAACCGATTCCCTCCAGCACTGCGGTAATATAGGGGTTCTTCAGGGAAACCGACAGACCATGGGGAAGGAGAAATCCGATGCAGTTGCGCCGCTGCAGGGAAAAATTTCTAGCCAGTGAGTCAGGGTAGTATCCCAGGTGCTGGGCCACCGAAAGAATTTTCTCCCTTGCCTTCCGGGAAATCCTGCCAGGTGAATTAAATGCAAATGATACGGAAGTTTTTGAATATCCCGACTCCCGGACAATGTCCTGGATGGTAATGCGTCCCCGACTTTTCATAATCTGCCTCTCCTGCAGCACTAATGTAAACCAGTTTACCCGTTCTGCCTACCCTTCTGCCGTCGGGTGCAGACTGAGATGAAACAAGATGCTGTTTTTACATAAAGAAACTGCTTGAGTTTCATACCGCTTCATCCTACAATGGGTACATGGCACATTGCTGGTTCTGCGGGCAGGAAAGCCCCCCTGGAGAAAAGATATACCGAACGACCCTCTGCAGTTCCTGCGGAAGGCCTATGAAGGCCTGCAGAAACTGTGAGTTCTACGCACCCGGACAGAAATATGACTGCCGGGAGCATATACAGGAGCCGGTGAGGGACAAGGAGCGGGAGAACAGCTGTGAATACTTCTCCCCGAACCAAAGTCCCTGGGACGGAGGAGAAAGGGACCGGAAACGGGATGAAGCAAAAAAGAAGTTTGATTCCCTCTTCAACATCTGACTTATGCGAGGTATTGCAATGCTGCTAGACATCCTTCAGTCACGAAGAAGCATCAGAAAGTTCCAGCCTAAGCAGGTTGAAAAGGCCCTGCAGGAACAGCTTGTCCAGTCTGCCCTGCTCGTTGCATCAAGCCGGGGAATCAGGCCTTGGGAACTGATCGTCCTTGATATCCCCGAAATTATTCAAATTCTTTCTGCATCAAAGGAGCACGGCAGCGCATTCATGAAGGATGCCCCGCTGGTCATCGCTGTACTGGGAATACCCGGAGAAAGCGATGTGTGGATAGAGGATACCTCCATTGCGGCATCAAATATTCTGCTGGCTGCAGAAGACCTGGGACTTGGTGCCTGCTGGGTGCAGATCCGGTGCAGGAACACTGCGGAGAAACGCAGTTCCGAAGAATATGTCAGGGAAGTGCTCGGCATCTCTGACACCAGGTCGGTAGAGTGCCTGATTGCCCTGGGCCATCCTGCTGAGCAGAAATCTCCGAGCTCTCTGGAAGAACTCCCGTATCAGAAGGTCTTCTGGAACCGCCACGGCCGAACATAGCAGCCAAGACCCTAACGGGAGGAAAACAGATATGCTGTCCGCAGGAATTCAAGCCCCCGACTTTACCCTGAGCAATGATTCAGGAAAGCCGGTACGGTTAAGCAGCTTTCGGGGAAAGAAAGTAGTTCTCTACTTTTATCCCAGGGACAACACCCCGGGATGCACCACCGAAGCCTGTCAGTTTCGTGATGCCTTTGATGA
>PWNW01000121.1 GCA_003557605.1 Spirochaetaceae bacterium | reverse complement strand
CCCGCAGCGGCAATTTCCTGCTGAATGCTCTTTGAGGCGCTTTCTCCTAGATTCACAATGGTAATCACTGAGGCTACGCCGATGACAATTCCCAGCAGGGAGAGAAGGGACCTGAGCTTGTTGGTTACCATGGACTTCAAGGCCAGCTTGATAAATTCTCCTATCATCTACAGGTCCTCCACAATTTTTCCGTCCCGCAGGTGAATGGTGCGCCTGCACCGTGATGACACCTCGGGATCATGGGTCACCATGATGACTGTCCGTCCCTGCTGGTTGATCTGCTCAAAAAGATCCATAATCTGTTCACCGGTCACGGTATCAAGTGCACCGGTGGGCTCATCAGCAAGAAGTATCGTCGGATCGTTCACCAGCGCCCGTGCGATTGCTATGCGCTGCTTCTGTCCCCCCGAGAGCTCATTGGGGCGGTGCTTCATCCGGTCCTTCAGCCCCACCTGCTCCAGGGCGTTTTCAGCGATCTCCCGGCGCTGCCGAATAGAATACCCGGCATACATCAGGGGAGTCATCACATTTTCCAGAGCATTGATCTTCATCAGCAGATTGAACTGCTGAAATACAAAGCCGATCTTAGCATTCCTCAGATACGCCAGGTCCTCTTCTCTCAGGGAGGAGGTGTCATCGGCATCAATGTAGATCTTGCCCTCAGTAGGGGTGTCTAGACAGCCCACCAGATGCATCATCGTTGATTTTCCTGAACCCGACGGGCCCATAATGGCAGTATATTCCCCTTTCCGTATGGACAGGGACACATCATCAAGGGCCTTAATGACAAATTCTCCCATGAAATAGTATTTTTTCAGCGATTCCAGCACAATAACCGGTTCACTCATGCACTGCTCCTATCGCCTCCCTCCGGGAGGCCCTCCAATGGCAAAGGGAGAGCTCATTCCTGTGCTCCGTGCCGTCTGCCGGATTATCACATCCCCTTCTGCAATATCTCCGGAGACTAGTCTCACCAGTCCGGACTCGAAATAGACGGTCCTCACCTCCACGGAAGTTCTCTCAGCCTCCCCAGTCTTCTTGATCACCCGCTGGGTGCTGTTGTCCCTCACCACAAAGTCCTGGGGAAAGGTAAGAACCTGCTGACGGTCCCCGGCAACGATAACTCCGGAAAAGGTATAGGAGGGTGAAACGCTGGCAGGAGGATCGTCAATGATCAGTTCAATGCTCTTCACAGCTATGCCCTGGCCGGTTACGCTCCCCTCCAGCGGGATTGAGCTGACCCGTCCCTTCACGACAGTGCCGGAGCCCAGGGCGTCAAAGACCAGCTCAGCACTCTGGCCGACCCGTACGGCATTGATGTCAAACTCATCAACCTCCACCGCAGCCTTGAGAGAACTGTTGTCGATAATTCTCACCGCCGGTTCAGATACTGAGCTTCCCACGATATCTCCTGCTTCTATGGTTACCCGGGAAACTAACCCGCTGATCCCGGCACGGAGATATGCGTTGCTGATGTCCTCAAGGACCAGCTCACGTCTCATTTCCAGAAGCTCAATCTGTTTCCTGGACCCCGCAAACCTGGCCTGCTCGATATCATATTCGAGCTGCGCAAGCTCCAGCTCCTTGGCCTGGAGACGAAGCTTGGCAACAGGGTCCCCCTTCTCCACCCAGTCACCCTCTTCAGCAAAGACTTCCTTCACCTCCCCTGAGGTTCGGAAGAAGAGGTTCTCACTTTTCACAGGCATCACATTTCCCGATATCTCCACTTCCTCACGGAACATCCTGCTTACCACGGTATATTCAGCTGAAGCCTGTGCAGCCGCCTGTGCAGCTTCCGCCGCCTGCTGCTGCCGGGAGGTGAAGAAAAAATATCCTCCGCCGACAGCAAGCACCAGGACCGCAAGAAGGATGATCCGCCTTCTTCTGCTCTTTCTTCTCCGTATATCCTGAAGGGACTTAACCCGCTTTTCCGGCTTTTTGCCTGCATCAGGGTTCTGTTTCTGCTCTTCCTGACCGGCCGCCCTGTCCTGATCTGACATATGCGATCTCCTGCGTTACAATAGGTGTGAATCGATGGAACGCTGCAGCTTCCATCCGTTAACATACAGCAGACTCCTGTCAAAGGCAATCTGCTCCAGCGCATGGCGTGCATCATCAACAGCACGCTGACTGCCGATGCCCCGCTCATAAGCCCGCTTCGCATCCTCCAGGTCCTGCTTAGAATTTATTTCACGAAGCTCCAGCTGGGACAGGCTGCGGTTCCAGGATGCAGCCTCAAGCTCCAGCTGCTTGTTTCTCCGCTCATAGGCGGCCTCTGCATTCAGATGCCTGCTCTTAGCGGCCTCAACCCCGATCTCCAGCTTGCCTCGGGTGATCTCCCGTTCGACCCGCCTGCCGTCAATGCTCCAGCTTCCGGAAATAGTACCCATGAAGGTGTTCCTGTCCCCGATATCTGCCTGAAACCCCGCAGAAAGCAGCAGGTCCTTGTACCCTCCGCCGATACCGATATTGACCGAATGGGCAGGATTAGTGGGACGGGAATCACTGAATCCCGCTCCGTATCCCGCAGACACCTCCAGAGCCCAGAAATCCTTTACATGCTCCTTCAGCCGTTCTTCAGCAAGGTCAGCTGCCAGGGCGCTTAAGAGCACCGTGGTATTCCCCAGGGGAGACACCTCAAGCTGCACATCAGGACGGGGGATCGGAGGAGCCTGGTCAATAAGCAGCCCGGTGATGCGCTGCACCTCACTGACTACAAACTCCCGGTTCTGCATCAGTGATTCGATGGTCCGCTGCTGCGCATCAATCTGCTGCTCCGCAGCACGTGCCCGCTGAGAACCCTCTGCATAGGTCCCTATGGAAAGACTGCGCTCATGATCCTGCACCAGCTTCTGCTTCTGGTACCTGGCATCAGCAAGTTTTTTGTCAATGTCTATTCCCTGGTAGACCACATCAAGGACCATCTGGTCGATATCTATCATGCCTCTGCGGTAGCTCAGCTCTGCATTCAGATAATCTATGGAATAGAGGATATCATCAATGGAGGAGTCATCATCAAAGAAGTGCTTCAGCGGCTGGGTGATCTTCAGCGAAGGGGTCACCCTCCAATCGAAGGCAGAAGCATCAGAGAGGTCAAATGAATACCGCAGCGGGGATAACCCGAACTCAAACTCGGTCTTCATATCGCCATGGAGGTTGTAGGTGACCGTCGGGGCCCCGGTGACGGTGAATGCAGTAACAGCAGTCGGCGGTACAAATGCTCGCTCTTCTGATCCGATCCTCGAGAGGTTCTCAATAGTCAGCGAAGGAAGCTGAACCATATCCTTTAAGGCCAGGTCTGCCTGTGCCTGCATTCTCTCGAGTTCAAGAATATAGGCATCCATGCTGGTTGTCCGGGCTGACTGAATCAGCGATTCCAGTGATACCCCGTAGAGCATTCCCGAGATAAGAAGCAGCACTGCAGTTATATACTGTGTAGGTTTCATATACATAAGATATGCAAAGAACATGCCAAAAAATCAAGGGAAAGTTTTCATGTTCTCACCTTTTATGTGAATTTTTTTCTCTTTTGAGAAACCATTGTGCAGTTTTTACACAGCCCATACATGAACTGCGGCCGATAAGAGTATCGGCCGCAGCAGTGTTGTTTGTTTGCAGTCTTTACCGCATTGAAAACATCAGATTATCGCTGTCTCACATAGTCCTTGACACGTTCAAGGATAAAAAGCACTTCCTCTTGGCTGGAGGGTTTCCGGTCTTCTGGATCCATAAAAAACTCATACGGTTTAACGTCGAGTATTTGTGAAAACTTCTCCAAGGTCTTCACGGAGGGGAAACTCCTACCAACTTCGATCTCGCCGACAAAACCTGCAGATATAGTGCAGAGCTCTGCCAGACGTGCCTGAGACAGGCCTTTCGACTTTCTGAACCTTTTCAAATTGCTGATAAAAACCTTCTGCAATTCAGGAACATACTTACCCATGTACATAATATAAGGGAAAACTCAAAAAAAGTGTATATGTTTTCTCTGAGTTTTTGCTCTTTTCCTATATTTTTTGATATTTTGTTCAGAAATAACTGAATATGGCAGTCACTGAGTCAAATTAAAGAAATATATGCGGGAAGCAGCAGCCCCTTGGATTACATCAGCTCTTCGGCAGGCTGTCGACATAATCCGTGATCTCCTGGGCCAGGTACTGCGGTTCATGGTGATGAATATAATGCCCTGAAGAAACCAGCTGATACCTTCCCTGCTCCGCCTGATTAATATACTTCATCAGCAGTTCTCTCCAGCGCTCTGTTTTCACCTCTTTCCCGTCTGAAATGAAAAACAGCATCGGTGTATCCTTCGGAACCCCCTCTTTCAGAACTGTCTGTGAATTGACCGCAGCGTACCTGATTTCATCAATCATGTTGACCGTGAACATCCTTCTATGCGCAAGCCCTATGCAGATTTCCTGCTCTTTCTCAGACAATGATCCTTCCCTGAGAACCGGCGACTGGACCATTGCCGGAACCCAGCGGGTAATACCCAGGACTCCAAGCAGGGAAATCATCCTCAGCACAAACACTGGCGGCATCGGCAAGTGGTCATAGGTCTCAGGAATCGCCGGATCAAGGCCTATGACCGCTTTAACTTCATGGGGAAACATGCGCGCCCAGTACAGGGCAATCAATGCTGACATGGAATGGGGAACAAGGATATACGGCGGGTGTATCTGAGCTTCCTGCAGAGACAGGCGTGCTTCTTCAAGAAGGCTGTTAATATCACGGGGGATGCCCGGTGCAATGCCGCTGAAGCCGTACCCCGAGCGTTCCAGGACAGCTGTCCTGAAGCGGCCTGTCAACCTGGTCCAGAGGGGTTTGAAATCAAGAACGGGAGCACTGGTGCCCGCCCCCGCCATGAAGACCAGCGTCTCTTTTCCCTCTCCTTCGATATATACAGTAACCCTGCGGCCGTTGACAGATACCGTATGAGAATAGGGAGATGCTGAAGCTGTCCGTATTTCCCTGATCATCCTGACCTGGTGATGCATCCAGGACCCGAGTATAAGCACAACGAGACTTCCGAATATGACTGCAGCTGCATGAAGTATCATAGAATCTCTTTTCCTGCCTTGAAACTATGCGAAAACAGAAGCACTGACCCATGATTAAAACAAAGAGCTGAGCAAGTCAAGGGTAATCAGAAATAAACACTTTCGAAACCGTTTGTGGTGGAATTTTTTCCTTGACATTACAGGGTTTCTCCCTCAGAATAGCTATACTATCCATCTGTGAGTATTCACTGCATCAACTGTTGTGGTGCGGGATGCTCCTCCTAAGATTCTCCTCTTGTCCAGGATCATCGGTTCCGGTTTTATTTTTTTCCGGGACCGATGATCCGCTTTCATTTGTTTTGACTATTACTCACCATAATCGGTATATTAGTAGGTAAACACGCACAAGGAAGGCATATATGCCCCAGGATAACAACAGCAGAGATTCGGAACAGAAAATAAACTCACGTGATAAAAAAAACGACTCGGGCAATAACCATGAACCGGGTATTCACCTAAACAACATATTCAGCAAGGAGAACCGGAAAAAGTACCATTTTTCTCTGTGGTATTTCCTCATCATGCTTCTGATTCTCTTCGTAATAAACAACCTGCTCTCCCAGCCCCCGAGGCATGAGCAGATTGAGTACAATGTCTTCAAGGAAAAAATTGAATCAGGTGAAATACGGCGGGTTGAAATCGGTGAGCGGGAAATCACCGGGTATACCATGACCAGAGAACAGATGCTCCAGGAGACGGAAACCGGCTTCGGGGTACAGACCACCGCTGCACCAGGGTACACCACATACCGGGTTGATGATCCTTCTTTCATACCCCTGCTGGACAGCAAAGGGGTGGAATACTATGCAGTGCCTCCCCGGCAGCCGGGGCTGATCGCCACCCTGCTGAGCTGGTTTTTTCCTCTGATCATCCTCCTGGTGTTCTGGCGGTTCCTCTTTGCCCGGATGAACAAATCGGGTCAGGGAGTGATGGCCTTCGGACAGAACAAGGCAAAAATCATAGCTGAGGGAGATACGGGTGTTCGGTTCAATGATGTTGCAGGGGTTGATGAAAGCAAATACGAGCTTGAGGAGGTGGTGGACTTTCTTAAGCGGCCCGAACGGTATTTGGAGATCGGAGGGAAAATCCCCAAGGGACTTCTGCTGGTTGGCCCCCCCGGAACCGGGAAGACCCTGCTTGCCCGTGCCGTGGCAGGTGAAGCTGGTGTTCCCTTCTTCCGCATGAGCGGTGCTGACTTTGTGGAGATGTTCGTCGGGGTCGGTGCTGCCCGTGTACGTGACCTTTTTCGACAGGCCAGGGAAAAATCCCCCTGCATCATTTTCATCGATGAAATGGATGCCATTGGAAAGACCAGACAGGCGGGTTTCGGCGGAAACGATGAACGTGAGCAGACCCTGAACCAGCTGCTGGTTGAGATGGACGGGTTTGACGCCAGGGCGGGGGTGATCATTATTGCCGCTACAAACCGTCCGGAAATTCTTGACCCTGCACTGCTGAGACCTGGACGGTTTGACCGTCAGGTCCTGATACCGAAACCGGACCTGGCAGGGCGAGAGCAGATACTTAAAATCCATGCCAAGCATGTCAAGATTGATCCCGAGGTTGATTTCCGTAAGGTTGCCCAGGCTACTGCCGGACTTGCCGGTGCGGACCTGGCGAACATCATCAATGAGGCTGCTCTCCTGGCTGTCAGGGACAACCGCAAGGCAGTGAACCAGTCTGATCTGTCTGAGGCAATTGAGAAGACCTTTGCAGGGCTTCAGCGGAAAAACCGGGTTATGAACCCAATGGAGCGCGAAAAGATTGCGTACCACGAAACTGGGCATGCCCTCACGGCATTTTTTACCGAAGGTGCAGACCCGGTGACAAAGATATCGATTATTCCCAGGGGCATCGGAGCTCTGGGATACACTCTGCAGCTCCCGACTGAGGACAGGTTCCTGATGTCCGAATCGGAACTGCTGAATTTGATTGACGTGCTGCTAGGCGGAAGAGCTGCCGAAGAGCTGACCTACAACGAGATATCTACGGGGGCGGCAAACGACATCAGCAGGGCCAGCGACCTGATCAGACGGATGATAACCGAATTCGGCATGAGCAAGAAATACCGGAATATTTCCCTTCCCTCAGGATCGGGACAGGAATCGATGCTCGGCCTTGCCGGAAAGGGAATGAGGGAGTACTCTGAGGCAACCCAGCAGTATATTGATGATGAAACTGCCCGGATTGTCAATGAGCGCTACAGCAAAGTGCTGGAGCAGCTCAAGGAGAACCAGGGCCTTCTGAACCAGATTGCCCGTCTGCTGCTTGACAAAGAGGTGGTGGATGGTGAAGAGTTCTCTCAGCTGATTGCATCTCATAAAAAGGAAACCGCAGAGACATGATTGAAGCACCAATACAAAACCCCAATATTATATCTCATCTTGACAGCCTTGAGTCCGACGGCATGACCGTGTTCCTTCTGGAGCACGGAACGGTACGCGGCACCCTGCTTCACGGCACCCGTATGATAAACCAGATGCGGGAAAACCACCGCACAGGAATTCTGGAGACCCTTGCACTGGGACACGGATACCTTGCTGCGGGACTGATGACCTCAATGATTAAGGGGGATGACAGAATCGGGGTGCATCTGGAGTGCGGCGGTCCCATTGGCGGCATAACTGCTGAGGCAAGCGCCCACGGAGATGTGAGGGGATACTTGAAGCATAACCCGATTGAGATCACAGAACCTCCTGAGAGCTTTGATCTTTCACCCTATATCGGTCCCGGATTTCTGACGGTGACCAAGTTCATCCAGGATGCCCGCCAGCCCTACTACGGCCAGATCATGCTGGAGCACGGCTCGGTGGCAAAGGACCTGGCGGAGTACTTCCTCCAGTCCGAACAGACAAAGACGCTGTTCTTTTTAAGCGTTCAGTTTGACCGCCAGGGTGATGCAGTCGGAGCAGGGGGCCTTTTCCTCCAGGCGCTTCCCGGGGCAGATGATTCAGCCCTGGAGCGAGTGAGCAGCCGGGCCCTTTCCATGCCTTCACTGGGCGATTACTTCTCCCGGGGAGAAGGACGAACCAAGCTGCTGCTCCAGACTTTTGAAAACCCTGAGGTGCTTGCTGATCGTCCGGTCCAGTTTTTCTGTCACTGCACCAAGACGTACTACAGTGAATTTATTACATCCCTCTCCGGGGACACCAGGGAAGACATACGGAAGAACGGCCCCTTTCCCATGAACATCTCCTGCAGAAACTGCGCCAGTGAGTATGCCTTCTCCCGTGAGGAAATAGAGACCCTGCTGTCATAAGGAACCGCCATGAGCAGATACCGCACGTTTTTTGCACAGACACAAAGCAGCATTGCAGATCTGACAGCCCGTGAGGCTGAATCTGCAGGGGCCCAGCAGATAACCCAGAAACCCGGCGGAGTGCTGTTCAAGGGGACCCTGGAGACAGGCTATCGCTTCTGCCTCTGGTCCAGGACCGCCACCCGGCTTCTGCTTCTCCTCGGACAAGCTGATACCGTAGAAGGCCCGAAGGATATTTTTGCCCTTTCAGCCGATGTTCCCTGGGAGGAGCACCTCTACAGCTCATCAACCATTGCCGTCAGGTGCACCAGCAGGAATGCATCCTGGGTCTCAAATACCCACGCAGTCGCCCTGATTGTCAAGGATGCGGCAGCAGACCGCATGCGCTCAGTCACCGGAGCACGTCCTGATGTGGACACCAAGAACCCTGATGTGCAGATACAGCTCCATATTGAAGGAACTGATGCGTTTATCTACCTCGATCTCAGCGGCACCAGCCTTCACAAGCGGGGATACCTGAAGCAGACAGGACCCGCATCACTGAAGGAGCACCTCGCTGCAGCAGTACTGCTCCGCTCGGGCTGGGACGGTTCCTGTCCCTTT
>PWNW01000379.1 GCA_003557605.1 Spirochaetaceae bacterium | reverse complement strand
GTTTTTCAACATCCTGAAGTATTCTCCCGGCACTGAGGAATTTGCCGTGCTCTGGGCTATTGAATCCATTTATGAGAAGCACCATGAAAGCTATGATGCAATCATATTTGACACTCCTCCGACAGCCCTGACCTTGAGGTTTCTTGCCATGCCCTCCATATCTATCAGGTGGGTGAAGGAGCTTTCTTCCCTTCGGGAAAAGATTCTGGAAAAGCGTCAAACGATTATGAAGCTGAATCCGGAAAATCTTTCACCCCAGGGCACCTCAAAAAAAGAGGACGATAAGGTGTACACTAAGCTCTCTTCCATCTCACAGCGTCTTCATCTCCTGTATGATCTGTTCACAAAGGAAAGCTACTTTACGGTGATCCTCAATGATGATACCCTTTCGTTCAGCGAAACACTGCGGATCCGTGAAGAGCTTGGTAAGCTTGACCTTCCGATTCACAGTCTTAACATCAATAAGGTGCGCAGCACCACAGATCTTTCAAGGATTGTAAAGGAATTCACTGGATGTCCGTTGTTCACCACTGGTCAGGTTTCAGGGGAGATATCATCTCCGAAGCACATTGAACATGTTGGGGTTGATGATCTTTTAGAGCACATCCGTTCCTCCTAGGCATTCATGAGGAGTTATCATGCCTGATTATATTCTTCTGATTATTGTTCTTGCTGCAGTTTCAACTGCCGGATATTTTCGGGGAAGAAAAAAGAACCGGTGGATTGCTGGATGGATATCCCGGGAAACTGAAGATGTACTGAAACCGGATCATACCAGCTATACAAACATCGGAGGAACCATCGGGTACAACTTCACCTTTGCTCTGACGCCGCCTTTAAAGGAGGCCAAGGGCACCTTTACCCTGCTTCCCAGACAGTCGATTCTCTATCTTCCTGTTTCTCTGATTATCACCAGGCATGACAGATACTATCTTCATATCTATGCCGCAAAGAAGCTCATGGGGGAGGGGCATCTGATCAGAAAAGACTACTTTCGGAGGATGCGTACCTCGATTGCCGGTGCCGAAGCCATGGAGAAGGAAACCCTGGTTCAAAAAGGCAGAGAGTACATTCTTCTTACGAAAGAGGTTTCTGTAAAGGGACCTCTGAAAAAGCTGCTCTCTACACTCGACCAGCCTGACCACTTGATGCATTTCTGCTGCTATCCTGATACCAAGGTGTTTTTTGTGTATATGAAACCGGTGAAGGGTCAGACTGGGGCGGTACTGAAACATATCTCCCAAGCCCTGCCTTCATTCATCATCGCAAAAGGGGTCAGCAATGGAACAAAGTGATGCCATGGGCCCAGAGATGATCCAAGCCATAGACCAGATTCTTGAGACTGTAGGGGAACCGGAATCAGATCTTTCGGTAAAGGACCTTGGGCTGGTCAAACGGGTGACATACAGCAAGAACTACAGCAGAATAATCGTGAAGACAAGTTTTACCTCCCCGAGAAGAACCTGCATGTTATGCGGAATTATTACTGCCACGGTGCAGCGGTCCATCATGAGAGAGCTGGAGGAACAGTTTACACGAAGATTTCCCGACCTGATAATTACCATAGAATAACCGCATTCTGCCGTGTTGCATAACTGCAGATTTGGGGTTATGCTTTCCTCCTATGCAGAATAGCCGAGACCTGCCCCTGATAGTTCAGAGCGATAAAACTCTTCTTCTAGAGGTTCATTCCTCCTGGTTTTCTGAAGTACGGGACGCTGTTGCTCCCTTTGCTGAACTGATTAAATCACCCGAGCATTTTCATACCTATCGTCTCTCCCCTCTTTCCATCTGGAACTCCGCTGCACTCGGTTTCAGTTCGCAAACAATCAAAAACACCCTTGACACTTGGTCAAAGTATCCGGTACCTGATTCGATTCACCAGTTTATCGACGATATCTGCTTACGTTACGGCATGCTGAAGCTTCATCCTTCAGACAGCCCTGAGTATCTTGAACTGCACTGTTCCAGCGAACGGCTGTTTCAGGAACTGTCTCATCACCGAGGACTTCAGCAGATGCTCATTGCTAAAGAGCCTGGAGTATTCATCGTACCGCTGGTACATCGTGGTTCGGTAAAGATTCAGCTGATTCACATCGGATATCCTGTGGAAGATTTAATTCCCCTGAAGCAGGGTGATTTTCTTGATGTCTCACTTCGGGAAACTGCACTTTCGGGAAAGCCTTTTACCCTCCGGGATTACCAGATGGAGGCTGTTACATCCTTCCTTGGATTAGGAAATCCCTCTGCTGGTCTCGGGTTCGGCACCATTGTGATGCCCTGCGGTTCCGGAAAGACCATCATCGGGATGGGAATTATGGAACGCCTCCGGCAGCAGACTTTAATTATCACCACCAATACTGCTGCGGTCCACCAATGGATTGATGAACTCATCGATAAAACCAACCTCACCACTGATGACATCGGTGAATACACCGGTGCAAGGAAGGAAGTGAAAAGCGTAACGGTGTGCACCTACCAGATTCTGGTATGGAGACCCGAAAAAGAGGGCCCATACCCGCATTTTAACATCTTCAGATCAAACAACTGGGGACTGATCATCTATGACGAAGTGCATCTGCTTCCTGCCCCGGTGTTCCGAATTACCGCTGAGATTCAGGCTACTATGCGTGCAGGGATGACAGCTACTCTCGTCAGGGAGGACAACCGGGAAGATGAGGTATTCAGCCTAATCGGGCCGAAGCGATGCGACATACCGTGGAAGGAGCTGGAGCAGAAAGGATGGATTGCCGAGGCGGTATGTACGGAAATCCGTGTCGCTTTGCCCCAGAATTTGGAAATTTCCTATGCAGTTGCATCAAAGCAGGAAAAATTTCGAATAGCCAGTGAAAATCCCAGAAAAATCGATATACTTCTTCAGATACTGGAAAACAACCCTGATGACCAGGTGCTTGTTATCGGGCAGTACATTAAGCAGCTGCAGAAGATAGCACAGGCGGTTGTGGCTCCGCTTATTACCGGCTCTGTTCCCAATGCTAAACGTGAGGAGCTCTACAGAATGTTCAGAAGCGGTGAAATCAAGGTGCTGGTGGTGTCCAAGGTGGCCAATTTTGCCATTGACCTGCCCGATGCATCCTTAGCTGTTCAGGTCTCTGGAACATTTGGATCCCGCCAGGAAGAAGCTCAGCGTCTGGGCAGAATACTTCGTCCGAAACAAAAAAACGCTCATTTTTATAATCTTGTTACTCGGTATACCACAGAGGAGCAGTTTGCAGCGCATCGACAGCACTTTCTTACTGAGCAGGGATATACCTACCAGCTGGAGATATGGGATGAATAGACAGCGGACCATGCTGAATGATTATTTTTATTCTCTCCATGATGATCAGCTGCTGTATCTGTACAGCATTTATATTGGAGAAGTGCCCTCGCCCTTTCACAAGCCGAAACTGATCAGGGACCTGCTCTATTTCTTCCTGCTGCCGGAAACGGTCCGTTCCCAGGTTTCCCTGCTTGATGGACCGGACCTGGATATTCTTACGGTGCTGCACCATGCACGGCATCCCGAAGCTGATTTGGTCTGTGAAGTGCTTGCCTGCGCAGGTTATAAACCTCATGAAGTTCAGAGAATGATTGTGCATCTTGAGGAACGTCTTGCGGTAATTCCTGAGTCTCTTGACAGAACAGTGTATCACATTAATCCAGGGGTTTTTGAACTGGTTGAGGACAAGTTTTCCCTAGCATCACTGTTCCCTCCCTCTGATGACCTGCCTGGAAGGACAGCAGAGTACCATATCACCCCTTCAGCTGTAGTTTCCTGGTTCTCTCTGCTCAGGCATCGTTCGGAACTGTTTACTCCCGAAGGTATGCCCCGTTCCCGGCGGCTGAATGAATTTTCTCAGCTGTTTCCACTGTTTCATGATACAGAGACCGCAGTTCAGCTCGGCAGTGCGGTCAGTTCCCTCGGTGCAGTCTTTTCTGAAGGGGGTGAAATGTCCCTTCATGAGCACATCATGAATACAGTATCATCCATGAAGCCGATGCAGATGATGCTCTCAGCTGCTTTCTGTGCAGTGCTTAAACACAAGGAGCAGTCTCTTCCCATGGCAAAGCTTCTTGCTCACTGCTGGACTAGCAGTTTTGAAGTATCACGCATCCAGGGCATGATGATGCTTCTGTTAGGCATAAAGCGTGATGAAGCCGCCTCACTGCTTGAAAGATGCGGGCAGTACGGCGTCACTGAATCATCCGGCAATCTGGTGCGGTTCTCACCCCTGGTATCACGTTATGAAGAATATCATGAAACAACTGGGAAATGCACAACCGTCCTTTCCTCTGATTTGAGGGTCCATATTGACGGACATGAGCATACTGAAGCATGGCAGTCCCTTTCACGATTTTGTGTGCTGGAAAAATTTGACAGGGTGCTTATTTTTCGAATTACCCGGGAAAGCATTCTCGGAGCGCTTGACACCGGAATGGATATACCGGAAATCCTCAGCACCCTTGCATCAGTTACTGGAAGTGAAATTCCTAAACCCGCAGCACGGATTATTGAAGACTGGGGTTCAGCATACGAGAATCTGTCTCTATACCAGGGAATCACTCTCTGCTGCGACAGCCGCATAGCCGGCATCATCAGAAACCATCCCAAACTCTCCGGTATGATATATCTTGAACCTGCTGAAGGGGTGTTTCTCTTCCCTGCACGGCTGGCATCACATCTCCGGGATACCTTGTCTGAATCCGGCATACCCTTTGTCCCCGCTGTTGATCATATGAGCGGGTCTCCGGGTACGGCACTGAACTCCTTCCCTGATATTCCTGACATCACCATGAAATCAGTGCATCCGGTGCAGCGTGCTGCTGATCCCGGAAAGGTCCTTGAACTGCTGAAACAGGAAATACCTGCTGTCTCTGATGCAGATATGATTCAAGAGCTCACCTACCGGATTGAGCAGCGCATAGTGCTTTCTTCCGATCAGCTGAAGAACACTTCACGGAAACGCACTATCTTCGAGGCTGGGGGATTTGACTACCAGGGAAAGCTGCAGCTTATTCGGCAGGCGATTACAAACAGTTCCGACATGCTTGAACTGAAGGTCCAGGGTTCCAGTGAAACACTGATGGTGAAACCCCATACCCTTTTCAGGGAAGGACCTTCGGACATTCTCAGCGGCCGCACCCTTCCCCACTGGGAACCCTTCACAATTTCAGCTGCCAAACTGCTGCTGGTACGGAAAATCAGAAAACCACTGTATCTTCCGAAAAAGGATATGCAGAACCGGTGAAAGTTTCAAACTGCATGATCCCCTGCCCCAGCAGCATGTTCCTTCCGGGAATCAGGCGGCATCCTGCTTCAGCAGCACGCTTCATGATTTTTGTTACTTCAGGAACATAGACCAGCTCATAGAGAATTTCCCTGCCGCTGAACTGATATCCCGGAAGCGGATCAATGTCACTGTACGGGTGCATCCCTGCACTGGTGGTCTGAACAATCAGATCGCTGCCTGAAACGGCGGAGACGTCATCCAGTGCTGCCCATGATGAACCTGTTTCCTGAGCCAGCCGTTGGGCTTTCTCAGGGGTCCTGTTGAGGATGGTAACCTGGCATTGATGATTGCGCAGGGCCCATACCACCGAACGTGCCGCCCCTCCTGCCCCGATGACTGCGGCTTTTCGGATTCGTTCAGCATTAAGATCTTCCATGATCGGATGCAGAAACCCGTAGTAATCAGTATTGATGCCTTTCCAGTACTCCCTTTCCCGTACCACGGTATTGCAGCTTCCGATCTGCTTCACCTCCCGGGAAATTTTTCCCAGGTACGGCAGCACCTGCTGCTTAAAGGGAACAGTAACCGATACCCCCTGTATTTTCAGAAGGTCTGCGAGAACAAGAAAGTTCCTAACATCATCCACTTGAAAAGGAAGGTATACAGCATGTATGCCCAGGGCATGGAATGCAGGGTTATGGATCCGCGGTGAAGCGCTGTGCATCACCGGATTTCCGATTACTCCATAGACGGCAGTACTGGCGTCGACCTGATCGCTTCTGTAGAGCTCCTTCATGGCGGTAATATCAAGATGGCCTGGTGCTGCGCTGAAACCGGGGGGTGAAGCAAAGGTCATGAACGACCCCGTGCGTTTGTAGAGTATTCTTGTCGGTATGCCCCAGTCACCCATGGCAAGCAGCACCTTTCTGGGAATAGAAGCCAGCTGGGTTTCTGCAGAAAATACGGTGATCACATCCTTCATGCCCTTGGCTGTTACCGCCGCTTTTGGTATTTCTCCTCGCCTGGCAATCTTCTGCATCCGGGTAAACAAATCATCAGGAACCCCTTCCATGTCATGAAATGATCTGATGATTTCAATACTCCGACTCCGAGCAGTCTGCTCCAGCTCAGACCTTCTGAAGTCTTCCTCCAGATCAACATAGCTCCAGGTTCCGGACTCCAGAAGCCGGGCAAGCAGGGAGGCCCGTGTCCTGTCTGTCCTCCGGTACTTGCCTCCATCCTTCTCACGCCTGCAGGTAAGTATCAAGGGTTTTCCTGCAGATTTAGTGAAATCTGCGGTTTTATCAAGTTGTGAAGCTTCAAGATAATCGATCCGCAGCTCAAAAAGGTCCGCACTTCGGGAATGCTCCTTAATGATGCGGCTGTTCTCTTCGTGGGTGTTTCCTGTCAGTGTTACGCACAGCATAGCTTGAACGGCTCCTTGAAGTTGTAAATACAGTTATGATACCATCAAATGACCGAATAATATACCGGAAAAACTTGAATCAAGGTATCTGCATGCATACAGTATCAGTTCATGATATATCCCTTGCCTTCGGAGACAGGGATATTCTGCAAAATCTCAGTTTTACCCTCACCAGTGTTTCCCGAGTTGCCTTGGCAGGTGCGAACGGGTCGGGAAAAACCACCCTGATGAAGGTGCTCTCAGGACTTCAGCAGAGCGACAGCGGGCAGCTGCAGATTTCCCGGGGATGCAGAATTACCTATCTTCCCCAGGCTGCTTACGTTGCTGGATCAAAAAGTGTATATGATGAAGCAGAAACTGCCTTTCACCGTTTCATTCCTCTGCTGAAACGTCGGGAGGAAATAGAGCATCAGCTGGCATCCTGCAGTCCCGATGCTCCGCCGCCTGCATCGCTGGTGAATGAACTTGACTTGCTGCATCAGCAGCTTTCAGAGAGCGCCTACTATGACCGGGAACGTCACATCTACCGAATTCTCACTGGGCTCGGATTTACCCTTCAGGACCTCAAAAGGAAGTGCAGCGAATTTTCAGGCGGTTGGAACATGCGCATCGGACTGGCAAAGATCCTGCTGAGCTCCCCTGATTTGATGCTGCTTGATGAACCGACAAACTACCTCGATATCGACGCACGCATCTGGCTTGCAGGATTTCTTAAAGATTTTCCCGGCGGTGTAATGCTGGTGTCCCATGACCGTCAGTTCCTTGATGATACGGCAGATGAAATCTGGTCACTCCATCAAGGCGAGCTTTCCCGTTTTACCGGAAGCTACTCCGATTTTGAAGCCTGGAGACGCCTTGAAACAGAAAAACTGGTGCAGGCGTATCATCAGCAGCAGCGTGAGATAGAGCGCATAGAGCAGTTTATAAGACGCTTCAGGTACAAGGCATCCAAGGCATCGCAGGTGCAGAGCAGAATTACCTATCTGGAAAAACTGAAGAGAATTGAAATCCCTCCCTATCTCAAACGCATGCAGGTCAGGTTTCCTGATCCGCCCCGAACAGGGGATGAGGTCATGCATCTACGGGGACTTGGAAAATCCTACGGAACTCTGGAGGTGTTCAGTGATCTTGATCTGTTCATCCGGCGAGGTGACCGTATAGCGGTAACCGGCAGAAACGGTGCAGGAAAAACAACCTTGATACGCATCATCGCCGGAATGGACCAGCAGTTTACCGGATTCAGAATACCCGGCACAGATACAGTTATCGGGTATTTCCAGCAGGATATTGATCAAATTCTGCAGGGAAGCCGTTCGGTCTACGATGAAGTCCGCAGCAATGTTCCTGAATCAGCAGCTCCTATGGTCCGCGGTGCCCTTGGTTCATTTTTGTTTCACGGCGATGACGTCTTTAAGCCCCTCAGTGTCCTCAGCGGAGGAGAAAAGACCCGGGTGCAGCTGTTGAAGCTGCTTCTCAACGGCTGCACCATGCTGGTGCTTGACGAACCGACGAACCACCTTGATCTCATGTCAAAAGAGGTGCTCCTTGATGCGCTGAAACAGTACCGGGGCACACTGGTGTATGTTTCACATGATCAGGCATTCATAAAGGAACTTTCTGAAAAGATATTATATTTTTCCCATGAACCGCCGAAGCTCTACGACGGAGACTACGACTATTTTCTCTGGAAAATACGCAAGGAAGAGGAAGAGAACGGTAAAGAAGATGCCGTGCCCTCTGTGTCCCGCCAAAACGCCGGAAAAACCCAGTCTCAGCATCGTGAGCAAAAGCGTCAGAGAAACCGCATCAGGTATCTTGAATCGGAGGAGCAGCGGATTATGGAGGATATTGAAACTGCTGAACAGGAAGTCCAGCAGCTGCATCATCTGATGAGCCAGCCTGAGCAGTACCTCAACGGAGATGCCATGAAGCAGTACCAGCAGCGCTTAGAGCAGTTTGAACGGAAACAGGAAGAACTAACAGAGCAGTGGGATGCCCTGCATAGCGAACTCTCCTCTTACAAGGAGGCAGGGCCATGAATATTTCCTATCCCCTGGTGCTTGCATCAGCTTCCCCTGCCAGGTTTCAGATCCTTTCTGACATGGGCATCAGCTGCATTCAGTTCCCGTCCCACGCAGATGAAGATATTACCGAGGAGGAGCCAAGGCTTCATACTGCCGTACTGGCAGAAAGAAAGATGGACCAAATTCTTCATCAGCATGCAGGCGCAGTCCGCAGTCCCCTGCTCACCGCCGATACGGTAGTATCCTGTTCTCACACCATAATTGGAAAGCCTGACACCTATGAGCAGGCCCGTGAGTATCTCATCATGCTTTCAGGGAGAACCCATGAGGTGGTAACTTCCTTTTGTCTCCATCTTCCGGGAAATGAGAGAAAGTT
>PWNW01000376.1 GCA_003557605.1 Spirochaetaceae bacterium | reverse complement strand
CAATGAACTCTATGCAGAGGGTTCACTGGAACCGGTGGAACTGGCCAAGGCAGGGCAGTTTGCAGAAAACCGCTATTTCGACAAACCCTCAGGGCTGATGGACCAGATAGCCTGCGCCTGCGGAGGGGCAGCATGCATAGACTTCCAGGACCCTGAAAATCCTGCCATTGAGACGCTGGAGACTGACTTTGCCTCCATGGGATATGCGCTGTGTGTCGTCGATACCGGGGGCAACCATGCTGACCTGACAGATTGCTATGCATCAATCCCGGGGGAGATGAAAGACACTGCCCAGCTCTTCGGGAAGGATCACCTAAGGCAGCTTGATGAGCAGTTCATCCTGTCCCAGGCACAGACCGTCAGAAAACAATGCGGGGACAGAGCATTTCTGAGATGCCTCCATTTCTTCCAGGACACCAGACGGGCATCACAGCAGGCAGAGGCCCTCATCTCCCATGATATTGGATCATATCTTGAACTGGTGAGGCAGTCAGGAAGATCTTCAATCCTCCAGCTCCAGAACATCTACCCGCCCCATCTTCCCGAAGAGCAGGGAATATCTGCAGCATTGGCGATGACTGAAGGATTTTTTGCTAAAAACTCCCTCTGCGGGGCCTGCCGGGTCCATGGAGGAGGGTTTGCGGGAACCATACAGGCCTATATTCCCCTGGATTTCCTTAAGGAATACCGGATATGGATGGAGGGGGTGTTCGGCGAAGGATGCGTCACACCCCTGAAGATCAGGAACCTGCGTGCAGGCCGCATTGCCTAGAAACGTGCTCCAAGGTATGCAGCCAGCCTGAGCAGGTCAGCAAAGACCCCCCCTGCGGTAACCTCAGGACCAGCCCCTGGCCCCTGTATTACCAGGGGCTGGTCCTGATAGCGGTTTGTGGTGAATGCCACAATATTGTCCGTACCGGTAATCCGTGCAAAGGAGTGGTCCTTTGGATATCCCCTCAGCTCCACCCTGCAAGATCCTTGAGGATCAATGACCCCCACATATTTCAGCATCTTCCCTTCCGCTTGGGCGCTGCGGTAGAGCTCAAGCATGTCGTCATCAATCATTGAGAGCCGGTCCAGGAATTCATCAACCCCCACATTTTCCAGTTCCTTCGGAACAAGGCTCTTCACCGGCACATCTTCCACATCCACATCCATACCGATTTCCCTGGCAAGGATCACGGTCTTTCTGACGATATCCATGCCGGAAAGGTCATCCCGGGGATCCGGTTCAGTATACCCCAGTGCCTTTGCATCCCGTACCAGTTCACTGAAGGGTACAGTTCCGTCATATTTCCAGAAGAGATACGCAAGGGTGCCGGAAAACACCCCTTCAATCTTTTTAATCGTATCGCCGGTCTGGATCAGGTCCTTCAAAGTGCCGATAATCGGCAGACCCGCACCGACGGTGGTTTCGTACAGAAAATGCCTGCCCAAGGAGCGTCCGGCCTTCATCAGGGAATCATAATAGGACTTTTTTGACGTCCCCGCCTTTTTATTGGGGGTGATAATATGGATTCCCCGTTCAATCCATTCCACGTAGTGCTTCGGAAGTTCATCGGAGGTGGAGCAGTCGATTACCACCCAGTGAGGAAAGTAGTCAGCAGCCACCACCTTAATAAACCTCTCCAGGTCAACAGCTTCTGTCTCATCAGCAAACCGGCTGCTCCAGTTCTCAAGATCTATTCCCGCATCGTCTATAAGCATGGTGGATGAATTTGCCACCCCGCGGACCCGAAGATCCACCCCAAAGTCCTTCTTCAGCCGTTCGGTCTCCCTCCAGATCTGGTTCAGCAGAGTCCGTCCGATGAGCCCGGGACCAATGAGCCCGATACTGATGGTCTGGTTTGAGAGAAAAAACCCGGCATGCAGGGCCCTGAGTGCCCGCTTTGAATCCTTGGACTGGATTACCGCACTGATGTTCCGTTCACTGGACCCCTGAGCTATAGTGATTACATTGATTTTTGCCTTCCCGAGGGCCCCGAAGAAGGATGCGGCAATACCGGGCACTCCCGGCATATTCTCTCCCACCGCAGCCAGGATGGAGCAGTTATACTCCGCTTCAATGGAGTTGATCCTTCCCTGGGCAAGCTCCTCGGCAAATGCTGCACGGGCGGTGAGCACCGCAGTCTCTGCCTGATTGTCAAATACTGCAAAACTAATGGAATGCTCGCTGGATGCCTGGCTTATCAGAATGATGGAGATTCCCCGTTCACGCAGGGAGCTGAACAGCCTTGATGATATCCCCGGCACACCTATCATACCGGCTCCTTCAATGTTGATCAGCGCGGTGTTATGGATTACGGAAAACCCCTTGACCGGAAGGTCCTGATGCACGCAGTCCTCCCTGCTGACGCAGGTTCCCGGGGCATCGGGTTCGGAGAAATTTCGGTAATGCAGGGTAATCGACTTAGCTATCGCCGGGACCATGACCTGGGGATGGAGCACCCTTGCTCCGAAATAGGCAAGTTCTGTGGCTTCCGCATAGGTCAGGGAGCTGATCACTTGAGCGCTGGGCACCTCCCGGGGATCTGCGGTCATCACAAATGAGTCGGGATGCCAGATAGTCACCGATGATGCGTCCAGAAAGGATGCCAGAGCAGTGGCAGCCCGCTCACCGGCGTGCTGCCCGGGACTTCTCGGCTGCCCAGATGCATCACAGGCGTATCCTCCGGATACCAGCACTGCAGACCGAGGCTTTATGTCCCCGAAGCGCTGCCTTGCCAGCTCTTCTGAAGCATCCATATCAATTCCATAGTCTGAAACGCCCTGCCTCAGCACCATAAGATCAGTAGAATTGATCACCTCCGCTGAGATGCCGGACTCAGCAAGGCATCCTGAAGCAAGATCGGCTATCCAGCGGTTCTGCAGCTCATCAACAAATGCCCATGCAGAGGATCCCGCATCCCGAACAAGCCACAGGGCACGCAGCACATCTTCAAGCTGGGAAAACCTGCTTTTCAGTTCACGGACCATTTCCTTTCCAGCGCTTCCCGGCAGAAGCTTCTCCACCAGGCCCTGGTACTCCTGAATCAGCACTTCCATCCTGCTCCATACCCGCTCATCACGGGCAACGGCCTGACGGACCAGTTCCTTCAGCCCTCCCTCTTCCCGGTCAGAGGAGAGCACACATACCTGGGAGGTGTCCCTGCCGGACTGGACAATCTTCAGGAAAGTCTCCATACCGCTCTGATTCAGCAGCTGCAGCGACTGCACTGCATGTATTTTCCACACGCTCATATAATCCTCCCCGCTTGATTTACAGATAAAAAAAAGAGCCCCGGTGAAGGGCCCTTTGTACAGCATTCCATGGTCCGGAAGCTCAGCTTAGACCTTTTCCACCTTAGAACTGCGGAGGCACCGCGTGCACATTGTGATGTTCTTTACTCTGCCGGCTACCATGGCCCGAACTTTTACTATGTTTGGTTTGAATACCCGTTTCGTTGTCACACCAATATGCTGACCAACTCCACCGGCCTTCTTTGCCTGTCCTTTTCTGGGGACGTTATTTCCTGCAATCGTTCCTTTTCCGCAAATTTCGCATTTCCGTGACATGTCGGTTCCGCCTTATTGAAAAATATATAGAATACGTGAATATTCCTAGTTCAGTTTTCAAAACGTACCAAATTATTTCATTTATGTAAAGAGCCGTCTTGAAATTATCCGGCAAATCACTATCTTATATGTCTATGGAAACTTCATATCTGCTTGCCTGGTCAGTTCCGGACCATGCGGCTGCACCGGTTGAACAGCTTCGCTCACAGCTTTTTTCCCAAACTGGTTGCATCAGCCTCAGGGCCCTGGAGCCGATAATTCCCATCGGCTATGTTCCCGAACCCATGCAACAAGATGATCTCCCCCATGACATCCCAAGGTCACCGAAAGCAGTATGGGACTCCCTCGAAATAAAGGGCGGGGCATTGTTTGCCGTCAGCAGACATCCCGTTACCCTTTCGGACAGCTACCTCGGTTTCTCAGTTGACGGTGAGTTTCCCATCCCCCCGTTCCCTGGGATTTATATAGGGGGGTCAGATATCTGCGAATACCTGCAGAATCATCCGGAAATTTTGGAACAGCATGCCGTAAAAGCAGCATTTATCCCGACCCGCATTATCCAGATTGAGCTTACCTATGAGGTGCAGAGAACCTGGTGGAAGGACTGCCTATACACCGTTACCAAGCTGAAAAGCCTCAGGTAGCCCTGATTTCCTGCAGATATCCTCAAGCAGGCAGACACTGCACTGAGGTTTCTTTGCATGGCAAATTTTTCTGCCGTGCATATTGACGGTCATGGAAAACCGGTACTGCAGTCCCCCGTCCAGCATCCCGGCAATCTCCCGCTCTATCACATCGGGATGAGAAGCCTGCACCAGCCCCAGTCTCCGGACAACCCTGGCAAAATGGGTGTCAACAATCACAGCGGGCTTTGTGAAACAGTGACCACGGATGACATTGGCGCTCTTTCGTCCGACACCGGGAATCGACAGCAGCTCTTCCATTTCTTCAGGGACTTTATCATGAAAGGTGTGGTGTATCACCGAAGCTGCTCCTATGATATTCCGTGCCTTGACCCGATAAAACCCTACGGAATGGATGATCCGCTCCACCTCGCTAATCGGTGCAGAGGCAAGGTCTGCCGGAGACGGAAACCGTTCAAAAAGCTTCGGAGTTACTTGGTTTACCTGTCTGTCGGTGGTCTGGGCGGACATAATCACCGCAATCAGATGTTCATAGGGGCTTCGTGCCTCAATAAACCCAATCTCCTCAGGATACTCACGATCAAGGCGCCGGTATATTTCTGCTGTCATAGGCAGGAGCATAGCAAAAAACCGCTGTACTTGACCATAGCCGATGAAATCTATATACTCGTTTTCGGTTGACGGGGTGTAGCCTAGTGGCTAAGGCGCCTGCTTTGGGAGCAGGAAACCGGAGGTTCGAGTCCTCTCACCCCGATATTTCTTTTGCGCCCATAGCTCAGTTGGATAGAGCAACGGCCTTCTAAGCCGTGGGTCAGAGGTTCGAATCCTCTTGGGCGTATTATTAAAGCCATGCAAGCCATTTTTTACACTAGCCTAAATAATTGAAAATGCCTTTAAAAATATTGGAAGTGTTATCAAAATGTTATATAACCTGTTATATAACCTGTTACCAATAATCCGTTGACCTCCACCTATAGAGCTAGTAATATGGTATTAGGAGGCATGATAATGGATTACAGGAAAAATTATAATCTATTTGGCTTAAGAGCTGACCATATTCCTAAAACACAAGATCAACACAAGCTTACGCCTCAACATAAACAATGTACATTAACTAGAATATCACGATATCAGTTACTCCAGCAGTTCCAATAACCAGAATTCCAAGATGTAAAAAAGCTGTTAGGATATTACCATGCCGAGTTGGACAGAAGTTTGAAAAGAACTTAACATTTGCAAGCGAACAGATGCTATAGTCAGTAGGGCAATAATAAAGGATCATTAGATATGGCTATTGCTTATATCAACTCCGAAATTCTTAGATGGGGAAGAACAAGATTAGATATACCTCAACAAGTCGTAGCAGATAAACTGCACGTCAATTTTGATAAGTATCTATCCTGGGAAACCGGAAAAGCCTTCCCGACCATCAATCAGGCGATGAATATCGGCCATATACTCAAGATCCCTTTTGGGTATCTCTACCTTTCTTCTCCCCCTGAAGCTGATAGACTTCCTATCACTGATTTTCGTACCATTAGGGATCTGAGATTTCAGGAAGTTAGTATTGATCTCCGTGATATGATTAATATCGTTTTACGACAACAAGAATGGTATTCGGCCTACAACAGAGAAGAAGGGAGAGCACCGCTCAGCTTTATAGGATCTTTCCGTCTCACTGACCCCCTATCTGATATTGTAACTGATATTCGTAAGATCCTCAGATGGCCTGATAGACTTTTTTCCACTGTCTACACTAGAGATGATTATCTGAGATCTATCATAGCCTTGTGTGAAAATGCGGGAATCACGGTTGTTAGGAGCGGAGTTGTAGGGAATAATACCCGACGCAAGTTGAGCATCTCCGAGTTTCGTGGTTTAGCAATCTGCGATGACTATAGTCCATACATCTTTATCAATTCCAATGACTGCTATGCTGGTCAGATCTTTACCCTCGCCCATGAACTTGCTCACCTGTGGTACGGGAAAAGCGGGATATCGAATCTGAACCCCGACGAGCAGGAACTCGACGATTTTCAGGACTTAGAGAGAACCTGCAACCGGATTGCAGCAGAATTATTAGCTCCTGAAAAACTCCTGCCCTCCAAATCTCTCGAGCTTGACTATCAGACAATCATTCAGATCTCCAAAGATTTTAAAATCAGCACTATTGTTGTACTGAGAAGATTATTAGACACTAAGGCCATTACTAAAAAAAACTTTTTTGATCTATACGGCCGAATGCTTGAAGAGAATGCAAAACTAGAAAAAACAAAAATGAAAAAATCTTCCAGTAAAGGTGATTTCTATAACAACTTTTTCGCAAAAACAAGTAAGCCATTCACCGATGCTGTGATATCGAGCATCCAGGAACGAAAGCTGTTATATCGGGATGCAGCTGATCTACTCAGTGTGAACGTTCCGGTTGTGTACAAGCTGATCGATATGCGGAGCTTCAAGTGATCACATATTGCCTCGATTCCAATGTCTACATTCAGTCACACCGCTTAGAGTATGCCCACGATATAGTCCCTGGATTCTGGAACTGGCTTGATCATCTGGTTGAAGAACAATGCATCATCTCGCCTTCATTCGTCTATAAGGAGCTCACAGACAATAAAGCAGATGACTGCCTCTCTCACTGGATCAAGGAAAGAAAATCATCAGGCTTATTCCTTGACCCCGATTCTGAGATTCAGATGAAGTTCTCTGAAATCGCTGATTACGTCAGCAAATCTTATGAAGCAAAGAACTCCGAGATTTTTCTCCGGAAGGCTGATGCCTGGGTCATTTCGTATGCTGCTGTTCAGAGTCATACAGTCGTCACTCAGGAGGCTCCTGTTGGTTCTGGCGCGAAAACAGTAAAGATCCCAAATATTTGCCAAGTATTTGGCGTCAATTACATTGATACCTATACTTTCCTACGTAATACCGGGGCTCAGTTCCATTAGAATCATTCCGTTGCAGCAATCGATTCATACCCCACCGCCGCAGCCCTGTCGTATACATACGTATCCAGGGCCTCGTGAACCTCTGAAATTTGTGACTGTCGGCTTCTCAAATGGATAATTTCCGATAAGAATACCCGGTAATCCCGAGAAGAATACAATCGCCTCCTATAAACATGCTGTCGACATCGCTCTGGCTGATATGCAATAATGTTCATGCCTTGCAGCTCCCCTTATTCATGTTTAGGTGATTACGCATTTATTTCCGTTAAGGGAAGCAAGTTTGCCTCCCTTAACAGATTTTTTTCTTCTAATTTATTCCTTAATCATGGGTTACTCTTTTGGGACAGGCAGACATAGTAAGAGGTGTAAACCATCTTCTCGCTGAACAGTTTCGATGTAATAGACTCAAGAGCATTCTTTAAATGGCATATTTTTCTGCTTCAGCCATCTCACTTCTTTTCCTTCACGGAACTTTTCCCTTTAAATGTTACCGTAACGTATATATAATCATAATTGTGAGCAGCATGCACCGATTACGGTATAGAAATCAGGAGGTACTGCATGAGCAGAGAGAGAATTGTTGTGTTAATTGACGGGAAAGATGATTTTGGCCATGCACGGAATATTATAGATATTATTGAAAAAGACAACAGATACACTATTGCCGGAATCATCGATAATGACCAGCGCGTCGACGATATTACCTTTGGTTATACAGTCCTTGGGAAGGAAGCAGACCTTCCAGTATTGCAGAAGAGACATAAGATATTTGGGATCGTGGTAGCCGCCGGCGATAATTATCAAAGGTATAAAACGGTTACGAGGATTCAGGAATTATGCAGTGACACTGGCATTGCCTTTGTTACAGCCGTACATCCTGATGCGCAAATTGGACGCGGGGTCACCATAGGAGAAGGCACAGTTATTACAGCCGGGGCAGTGATCAGCACATGCTGCCAAGTTGGAAGGTTTTGTTTAATAAACACAAACTCTTCCCTTGATCACGATTCTACTATGGGGGATTATTCCTGTCTTGCTCCAAGAGCAGTAACTGGGGGAGCCTGCACCATCGGTGATTTTTCAGCAGTAAGCATTGGTGCTGTACTCAGGGAAGAAATAACCATTGGGGAGCATACTGTCATCGGCGCCGGTGCAACCGTATTAAAGAACGTATCTTCCTTTACGGTGGCCTACGGCACTCCGGCAAGGGAAATACGAACTCGGAAGAAGGGTGAACCATATATGACCTAATTCGATCCGGTTCAAATATCATCTCAATGATATGCCTGTGCCTTCTTCACTGCCCCATTGATCAGGGATTTGCGCCGTTCCTGTGTCATTACAGAGGTCTATATATCTGTTCAGTTTCCTTTTCACCCCCCCGCAGGATTATAAACTCCTTGGTGCTCTCGGGAACACAGGTCTGCATTATTGTCAGCTTCTGTTTGTCGCAGCTTCATTATTGATATGCAGCCCTTTTTGAAATACTATGCAACATGGTTCCGGAAAGAGTTTGCAATGCAGTAATGAAGAAACGCAGCAGCGCCGTTTTGGATAGGCAAAGACGGATCGAAAACAGAAAAGAAGATGCTTTTCGGGAAATATCTAAATTAATCAAGAAGTTTCAACAGATTGATCCTTCCCTCGGGCGTATCATCTTATTCGGATCTCTGGCTGAAGGTACCGTATATTCAGAACATTTTGATATCGATTTAGCATTCGAAGGTCGTGAATATTATCTTTGCGCAGCAGAAACACTGGGGAGTCCGTTTAAAATTGATCTTATTGACTACAAGACCTGCGCTTCTCACATTAAGCACGAAATCGATACAAAGGGGACTATTATCTATGATCCGCGATCCTGAGAAAGTGGCCGTTCTCATTGCCCAATTAGAAAAAGCATTTGTCA
>PWNW01000239.1 GCA_003557605.1 Spirochaetaceae bacterium | reverse complement strand
TGTTTCAATTCCCGGACTGATGCAGGGACCGAGGATTGAACACATTGGGCAGAGTCAGGTATATATCTATTCTCCTGATGCCATGATCCGGGGAGGAGCTGAGTTTACGGCCTCAAGCCCTGACGGAACAGCTCTGCTCCGAGTGCGCTCCACGGCCTACTGGAGAAGCCGGGATGAGCAGCAGCTGCAGGAGGTGCGCAGGCTGCTTCCTGAGGAAGAAAACCCATGGCATCACTACCTTCCTGCGGATGTGCTGTATACCGACGCACCGCTGCGCGCAGGAACTGCACTGCAGGTTCATGAAAGGTTCGGTGTCTCTCTAACAGTCCGGACAGGGTACCGGTACCCTGCTGCTGCTGAGATAACAGCAGACGCAGTGTTTGATGCCCTCTTTGATTTTTGGCAGCCCCTTCTGCGGGTTTCACTGGAGTACGATGTTCAGCAGGTACAGATTCAGCCTTCGGTCATGGCAGGATGGAAATTCACTGTGATGCCGAGACTGCAAGTCATCGAAGAGGTTTCCGTGCTGCATCGGATGGGAGCCGGAGGAGTGTTTGCAGCTGGATGGGAGTTTGGTGCCGGTCAGTTGATCCTGTCCCTTGCAGGGGAGGTACTCATGTTCGCCTCTCCACGGTATATCATGGGGGCATATGCAGGGGCCACGTTTCGTCCTGCTTCAGATGATCTAAACATCATGTATGCCCTTCATGCAGGGCTGTCGGTAACATATCGGCTGTAGCTGCTGATGTGTTAATATGTACGATGTTGGATGGTAGAATGCGTATGGTGAAAGTACAGAGATGGTTCATAGGTATTCTTATGGTCATGGTGGTTTTTTCCGGGTGCTCCACCTATTACTCTGGGGACAGATACCGTAGAGATGGGGCTGTGCGTGAAGAGGCATCTGCTGACCGCAGGATGACTTCCCTGCCGATGTTCTACGGTCTTGGAACTGGAAGCTCTGCAGCTGAATCAGAGAGGAATGCACGCTATGATATCCTGCTGAACGCTGCACGGGCGCTTATGGAATATGATGCCCCGCAGTATGAGGAGGAACTGAACAAAGTGATATTCCGGCTGAAGCATACAGAACCGTATCTTGTTTCGGGGAGCTGGAAAACAGTTTTGCAGGAAACCGTCGATGATGCGGTTCGGACTGTCGGCGGTGCGAGGGTGAACCTGACGGGCCTTGCCGGGCTGCTTGAGCAGTCAGGGATCAGCGGAGGAAGAATGAAAGATACCCATGCCCTGCTGCTTCCTGATCAGCAGCCTGACAGCGTAATGCGGGGAGAATAAACTGATGATGAAGTCTGCATGGCTGCTTGCGGCTGCTTTCTCCCTGCTTCTCGGTTCATGCGGCAGTGTGCTTGGAATATTTACCGGAGCTCCGCGATGGACCGTCAATACACCCCGGGCAACGCTGACTACGGTATATTTTACTGCAAAGGGTACCGCTGCTGATATTCCCGATGCTAGAACCGCCGCACTCAATGATCTTGCAGACCAGATATCTGAATACCTTGGACTGAGGATTGATGAATCCTACCGAAGGGAGCTTCTCGAAACTCAAGGGATAGAGGAATTCAGTGCAGTTGTCACTGAAGAATACCTAGATATAGGGGAGCAGACTGCGACAGTCCATCTGCTGGTTGAGGCAAACAGGAGAACGATTACCGATATCAGGAGGGTATGGCAGCAGAAGGCGGCCCAGGAAGGTCAGGAGTATCTTGTTCTGCGTGATGCAGCGAGAAGGGCCTATGCACGAAATCAGGATACTGATGCACTGATCCAATATGTTGAAGCAGCGAAGGCAGTTTCAGCATCACGAACTGCCGGTCATATTAACCTGGCAAAGGAATACCTGAACCAGGCGATCATGATCATGGGAAACCTGAGAATTGAAGCACAGCCCCGCAGCTCGGGAGACAGACGATTCAGTGTGCGTGTTGTCCGGGAGGGAAGAACATTCAGTGCAGCGGTATCCGGGGCTCCTGTGCGGGTGGTGTATCCTGTTTTTAATACCGCAGGGGCGCAAGTGTCCAGGGAGCAGGTTTTTAAAACTTATTCCAGGGGTTTTTCCCTCTTTGAACTGTCCCATCCCGGGTTCAGGGGTATTGGATTAGTGACGGTCCATCTGGACATTCTTAGAAATGTCGACATTCCCGAAGAGATGCATCAGCATCCTGAACTAGGAGCAAAAATACGACAGCTGCTCAGGCTGGAGACTGAAAAGCAGGCAGGGTTCCCGTTTCAAGTGCGTACTGCAATAGTTCAGGGAACGGTGCTCGCTTCTGTACTGGAATATGACCGGGGAGGAAATCTTCGCCCCGATGATGCTGCCTCCCGTGCCGTTCAAGAGGTGTTTGCCCGGGACGGCATCACTGTGAGGACAATTAGTTCTGTTGAATCTGAAGAGGAAGTACGGCAGATTCTCAGGGAGCAGGCCGGAAGGGATATCCAGACCGGCATCATAGGGTCAGCAGAGGTCATAACACTCATACAGTCAGGGACCAGGCATATTGCAACGGTCAGAGGAACAGTTCAGGTGGTGGACCCGGTAACGCTTCGGGTGCGTCTGTCCACAGATGCGGTTGCGGCAAACGGCATCGGAGAAAGCCCTGAAGCAGCAAGGCAGGCAGCATTTAAACGCTTTGGAGAACTGGCTGCTTCGGTGGTGCTGAATAATCCCTGATGAGTATTTCCGCCTGTTTCGGGTCATCGGAGATATATGCATCAATTCCCAGCTGAACTGCACGTTGAATAACCTGAGGATCATCCATCGTCCAGCCTATGACACGATATCCCTTTCTGTCATGAAATCTCTTAAACCATTCAGGGGTGATCTGAGCATGCTCAACCTGCAGTATCTTAGCATCCACCAGAACACGGCCGAATCCATGCCGGAGGATTTTGGGGACTTCAGGATCATCTGCAAAGATCACTGAAGTGGCCGCATGGTCCAGGCTGTGCTTTTCTACAAACCTGATCTGGAGGGGATTGAATGATGAGACGATGCACCGTCGGGTTAGGGAGAACCGTTCTATAAGCCTGCAGGTGGTCTCAGCAAGACCGAAATCTTTTTTGCTGCGGGATTTCAGTTCAATATTATAGTATAATCTGTCTCCGAAGGCGCTGAAGACTTCCTCAAGGGTTGGAATTTTTTCATCCCTGAATTCAGGGGAAAACCAGGACCCGACGTCAAGGTCTTTCAGTTCCTTGAGAGTCATTTCCTCTACGATTCCCTTCACTCCGGTAATCCGCTGTGTGTCATGGTCATGGATGACCACCAGCTCACCCGATGCACATAAATGGACGTCAAGCTCAATGCCTCGGATGCGGTGCTCAATGCATGCATGAAAGGCGCTCATAGTGTTCTCCGGCGCTGCAGCGGAATACCCTCTGTGTCCGAACACCGCAGGGCACTCAAGTCCGGGAAGAAGAGGTTCAGCCATTGCAGTATCCTTTCAGCAGAGAAATTTCTTCAGGCCACAGTTCCGGGTCCGTAGTTTCGAGGATGCAGGGAATACCGTCAAACCTCGGGTCCTCCATGATAAACCGGAAGGGGTTCAGTCCGAGTTCACCCTTGCCAAGGCTTGCATGGCGGTCAACTTTGCTTCCCAGGCTGTTCTTTGCGTCATTAAGATGCAGCCCCATCAGCAGATCAAATCCGATGATCTTCTCAAAGTATTCCATGGTCTTTTCATAGGCTTCACGGGTTCTGATGTCATATCCGCCGGCAAACATATGGCAGGTATCAAGGCATACCCCGACCCTGCTGTCCTGTCTCACGTGATCAATGATTCGGGCTATCTGCTCGAATGTGTACCCAAGATTGGTCCCCTGTCCTGCGGTGATCTCAATGACCGCATGGACATTGCTGCTTTCAGAGATCCCAATATCTATTCCCTCGGCAATTATTTTGAGGCATGCATCTTCAGAAAGAGCATTCAAATGTGATCCCGGATGGAAATTGAGTCTGTCCAGCCCTAAAAGCGATACCCTCCGCATTTCATCACAGAAGCTGTCCACATGCTTCTTCCTAAGTTCAGGGGTTGTGGTGTTGCCAAGGTTTATCAGGTAGGAGTCGTGGGGAAGCACCTGCTCAGGGGTATATCCCGCCAGCTGCATCTGTTTCTGAAACTCAGAAATTTCCTGATCTGAAAGCGGCTTTGCCTTCCACTGCCTCTGGTTTTTCGTGAATAAGGCAAAGGCAGTTCCTCCGATTTCAAGAGATCTCCGGGGGGCTTCACTGACTCCGCCGGATGCGCTAACATGTGCTCCGATATATTTCATAAACGCACTATACTATGAAACATTCGATACGTTAAGGGTGTATCCGGAAAATCCGGTCAAGACTACGGTAGCTGCTTTGGAGAATTCCGCACATCTGCTGATGCACCCCTTCAGGGGCTGCGGCAAAGGACTTGCTGGAAAACAGATCAAAGGGACGCTGAAAAAAATCAGTAACCCTGCATCCTGTCTCCTGAAGCATGAGAATTCCAGCGGCGATGTCGTAGGGCTGAAGGTCAATTTCCCAGAATCCTTGAAGAAACCCAGCTGCGGTAAAGCAGAGATCAAGCGCTGCGGATCCGCTTCTCCGTAAATCTCTGCAGGATTTGAGCATCTGACTGGCACAGGTGAAGAATTGTTTTTCAGAATCAGGGGAACGAAAGGGAAATCCCGTTCCTATCAGGCTGTCCCGGAGGGTCCCTGGAGGTCTTTTCGGAAGAAGTCTGTTCTGATACCAGGCCCCGTTCCCCTTTTCAGCATGAAAATACTCGTCGGTGAAAGGACGGTATACCATAGCAGCTTCAACTGTATCACCGTTTACAAGCGCCGTTGATATTGTCCATATGTCATATCCTGACACATAGTTTGCGGTACCGTCAATCGGATCAACAACCCAGGTAAGGGAGTTCCCGCGTTCCTGAACTGTCTCCTCTCCGTAAAAGGAACTGCCCGGTACTAGGTCGGTCAGCATGCGGTGCAGTCGGCGCTCACTTTCCACATCAATCTCTGATACCATTTCAAAGCTGTTTTTTACAGAGCTTTCGAAGGTATTGGATCGGAATGCTGCAAGCTGGTACGAACCAACTTCCCGTAGTATCTTAAGCAGGTCGGTGAAAAAAGATTCATTCATGATGCTCTCCTCGCCTATCCTACCGTTGCCGGGGAAGAAGGTCAATTTGCATAATGGGTGTTGAGAGCTGAACCAAAGAAGTATATACTTATAGGTACGAGAAAAGGCAGGCTGAATATGCAGTGGAGTTTGAATTCGGATATTGGAAGTTTTCGGGACCAGAATGAAGATTACGCATTGACACAGCAGTTGGGAGAAGGGATGCTCGCTGTCGTTTGCGACGGCATGGGCGGATGCCTTGCAGGGGAGGTTGCCAGTGAGGAAGCCGCCGAAATGATGAGAAGCACATGCATTGAACTTTTAAAGCAGACCGATGATATCGGGGAGGCATTATTCCGTGCGCTGCAGCGGGCAAATGCCCGGGTGTGGCACCTTTCTGCTTCTGAAGATGAATATATGGGTATGGGAACCACCCTGACAGCAGTCTGGACCGAAGGAAACACCGCATGGTTTGTATCTGTAGGAGACAGCCGGGCTTATGTGCTTACGGGCAAAAAACTGGTGCAGGTGACAGAAGATCAGTCCTTTGTCTGGGACCTTTACATCCAGGGAGCTATCACAAAAGACCAGATGCGCAGTCATCCGATGAACCATTTGGTCAATATGGCGGTAGGGCTGAAACCGGAACTTGGAAAACAGGATATCTGCATGCTCAGCAGAGAGGTTTCTCCCGGAGACTTGATTCTTTTATGCAGCGACGGACTTACCGATGAGATCTCCGAAGAAGAAATTGCATCCTGCATCATTTCAGAAGGGTCACTTGATGAAAAGACTGAGGCCCTTGTTAACGCAGCGAACCAAGCAAGCGGCAGAGACAACATTACGGTGCTGCTGATGGAAATCTGATACGGCATCTCCGGTTGATACAATACCTTCACTTGATTATACTCCTTCCAGATGAATGCAGGAAACTATGATACCGAAGACCTGATCGCTGCCCTTGCAACGCCCTTTGCGGCAAGCGCCTTGGCGGTCATCAGATGTTCCGGTGACGGTTCCATCAGTACTGTATCCCGCTGTTTTTCAGAACCTGATCTGCTGATCAATGCTGATCATGGACGGCTTGTGCACGGCCTCTTCCTCCATCCTGACACCAGCGAACCTCTTGATGACGTGGTGCTCGGTGTATATCGTGCTCCCGGGGGGTACACCGGCGAGGACAGTGTTGAGGTATTCTGCCACGGCAGCCTTCCGGGTATTGAGGCAATACTGAAAGCCCTCAGTAAAGCTGGATTCCGGGATGCCCTGCCCGGAGAATTTACCTTTAGGGCATTTCTTCACGGAAAGATTGATCTCACCAGAGCAGAGGCGGTCCAGGAAATTGTCAGCTCAAAGTCAGGGAAAGCCCATAGGTTTGCCCTCAACAGGCTCTCAGGGGCACTCTTTGACAGGATTGAGCAGGTGAAACAGCGTCTCGCTGATATTCTGAGCATCCTGGAGGTGCAGCTGGATTATGCTGAGGATGAAATTGGAGGAGAGGTGAGTATTCCTCTTGACCAAGCTGAAGAAGCAATGGAACACATTTCCCAGCTGGCACAGTCCTACCGCACGGGAAGAATGTTCCACGAAGGTGCATCAATAGCATTTGCCGGAAAAACCAATGCAGGGAAATCATCACTGTTCAATCTGTTTCTCAAGGAGGACCGTTCCATCGTCTCGGAGGTTCACGGGACCACCCGTGACTATATTGAGTCCTGGATTTCCATTGAGGGCATGCCGGCCCGCCTGTTTGATACTGCGGGGGTCAGAGATGCCTTTGATGCAGTTGAACAGGAAGGGATACGAAGAAGCCTAGATATTGTTCAAAAATCTGATCTGGTGCTGCATGTGTTTGACGGAATAACCGGGATGAATGAGCAGGAAGCGCAGTTTTTCCAGCAGCAGCTGGGAAATCCTTCATATCTGTTTCTCTGGAATAAAGCCGACAGCCCCCATGCAATGGAAGCCCCGGAGGGAACTATAGCGGTAAGTGCCCTGACTGCCCAGGGGTTCCACGAACTGGAGCAGACTGTACTGGGCCGGCTGCTGGGAAATCGGGCTGCCTCCATTGAACAGGAGCAGGTAATGATCGATTCCTTACGGCAGAAGGAACTGCTGGACCGTGCATCTGATGCGCTGAAGATGTTTCTCAAGGCCTCGGATGAGCAGATGCCGGTGGATATACTTGCTTCGGAACTGCATGATGCCCTTGATGCCCTTGGACAGCTGACCGGGGAGGTCACGTCAGATGATATTCTCGAAAGAATTTTTTCCGGCTTCTGTGTCGGTAAATAGGATTGAAGGTGATGGATACTGATGCAGTGGTAATTGGAGCAGGGCATGCAGGGATAGAGGCGGCCCTTGCACTGGAGAAGCTTGGGTTTGCCGCCCTCCTGATAACCCAGAATCTTGATGCGGTAGGGAGGCTTTCATGCAATCCTGCGATCGGCGGACTGGCCAAGGGGAACATTGTCCGTGAAGTTGATGCCCTCGGCGGAATCATGGGTTCGCTGATAGACCGGACGATGATCCAGTTTCGTATTCTTAACCAGAGACGAGGTCCGGCAGTTCAGGCGCCACGTGCACAGGCGGACAAATACAGCTACAGCAGACTGGCAAAGGAAACATTGGAGTCAAGGCCCGGCCTTCAGCTGTTTCAGGATACGGTCACTTCATTGCTTCTTGATGCATCTGGAAGAACAATTCGGGGGGTGGTCACTCTCCGGGGGAACACCATAACCTGCAGGACCGTGGTTCTGACCACCGGTACCTTTATGGACGGCAGGATTTTTATCGGGGATTATCATGCTGAAGAGGGGAGGCTGGGAGAGCCCGCAGCCTTAGGGCTGGGTTCATATCTCAGGTCCATCGGATTCACCGTCGGGCGCATGAAGACCGGCACTCCTGCCAGGGTAAGAAAGAGCTCCCTTGATCTTGAACGGATGGAGAAGCAGGAAGGAGATCCGGTGCAGCAGAATTTCTCATTTACCGTGAAGAACATCACCAGACCTTCGCTCCCCTGCTGGATAACCTATACCAACGAAGAGACGCACCGCATTATCTCGGAAAACATGCACACTTCTCCGCTGTACGGTGGAAAAATTATAGGTTTAGGCCCAAGATACTGCCCTTCAATTGAGGATAAGGTGGTACGGTTCCCTGAACGGCTTCGCCACCAGATATTTGTAGAGCCCGAGGGACTCGGGACTGAAGAGATGTATCTCAACGGCATCTCATCTTCCCTTCCTGAAAAGGTGCAGGAGGATTTCATCCATACCATTGAGGGAATGGAATCAGCCCAGATCATGCGGCCGGGCTATGCGGTTGAATATGACTATATTGATCCTCTGCAGCTCTATCCGACTTTGGAGACAAAGCAGATTGAATATCTGTATATTGCAGGACAGACCAACGGCACGTCGGGATACGAGGAAGCGGCATGCCAGGGTCTGATGGCGGGAATAAACAGCGCCTTAAAGCTGCAGGGTGAGCCTCCGCTGATCCTTTCCCGCTCCGAAGCCTATACAGGCGTACTGATTGATGATCTGGTAACCAGGGGGACCAATGAACCATACCGGATGTTTACCTCACGAGCGGAATACCGGCTGAGCCTCCGTCATGATTCTGCAGACCAAAGACTTATGGATACAGCCTGGCGCATAGGTATGCAGTCAGAAGAGGCTATGGAGGTATTTCGTGAAAAAATGCGGCGAATTGATCAGATTAAGGAACTTCTCAGAAATCAGAAGCTTCCGGGAGGAAAACCTCTGCAGCAGCATCTGAAAAGCCCTGAGGTGAGCATTTATGATCTGCTGCCGGAATTTCAGGAGTTTGACCAGGAGCATCTTAGGCAGGCTGAACTTGACATTAAATATGAGGGGTACATCAAGCGCCAGGAAATACAGGTGCGGCGTTTTGAAAAGATGGAACGGATGAGAATCCCTGCGGAATTTTCCTATGATGCAGTCGAGGGAATATCTAGTGAATCCCGTGAAAAACTCAAACGCAT
>PWNW01000260.1 GCA_003557605.1 Spirochaetaceae bacterium | reverse complement strand
GTAGATCACCTTTTCCAGTCCACGCATCTCACCGATTGAGGCAAAGGGTTCCGGGCAGATACCCGTATCAAGCTGGGATGAGGCGATTGCCTCCAGGCGGGCGGGTATTTCATTGATGAATACTTTATCGACTGCGTGGCTTCCAAACAGGTATTCTTCAAGGATGTAGTTTGTTACGCTGATTTCCATCACCCCTGCAGTAACCCGGTCCTTTTCAAACATCGATACTCCGGTGAGCAGCGGAAATACCCCGTCAGTTGACAGGGTTCCTGTGATATCAAAATCTCCTCCCACATTGGTGATCAGGGCAACCAGGTCGGTCATGGCACCGTCAACCTGCCCGGTCTGCAGAGCTGTCTGCCGGTTCTGGGCATTTGTAAAAAGTATCAGCTCAACTTCAACTTCCTCAGCTTCAAAAAATCCCTGCTCAAGGGCATAGAAGAAGGGAACGGCATCCACAGCGCTCATAAGTCCCACCTTCAGTGAATGGACTGCTATCTCGGGCTCGGGCTCAGGTGCTGCTTCAATTACTTCCGGTTCTTCCCTGGTGCAGGAGAACAGCAGAACCAAAATCATCATGGCAAGAAGAATGATTTTTTTCATGAAATACTCCCTATGTGTTTATACATATCGTGCTGATACACTATATCATTAACGTGATGCTCAGTACAGCAATGTTGCAGGAAAGAGAGATTTTCTGTATCTTAAAATCCATGAAACTTGCAAATTATCATACGCACTGCACATTTGATGACGGTACGGAGTCAATGGAAAACTTTGCCGCCTCAGCTGCTGAGAAGTCCATTGACATCCTAGGGTTTTCCTGCCACACACCATGGTTTGAGGACGATCACTGGCATATGAAGGCAGAAAATGTGGAACGGTTTTTCCAGGAGGCAGACCGTCTCAAGGAGGTCTACCGAGGCCGGATGGAAGTGTACCGGGGAATGGAGCTGGACTACATCGACGACACCAAGGAACTTCAGGGAAGTTCATACAAAGATCGGCTGGACTATACCATCGGCTCAGTCCATTTGTTCAGAGACCAGGAGACCGGTGAATTCCTCAGTGTTGACGGCCCCCCTGAAGAGATTCTCAAGTTGAGAAACAATACCTTCAAAGGGAGCGGGAAAGCCCTTGTTTCCTATTATTTTCGATGTCTCAACGAACTGATGGAGCTCCACAGCTTTGACATTCTGGGGCATTTTGACCTGATTAAGAAACTCAATCCCAAGCTGGGGTTCTTTGATCCCCAGGAGCGCTGGTATCGGGACTTGAACCTTGAAGCCCTTGATACTGCAGCATACCATGGGGTGAGAATCGAAGTGAATACCGGGACCATCGCACGGGGAATTATGGATGAGCCCTATCCGGCACCCTGGCTGCTGAAGCACTGCAGGGAACGGAACATTCCGATGGTGATCTCCTCGGATGCTCACTCTCCCAAGGATATTGACTGCTGGTTTGGCCCTGCACGTGATCTCCTCATGGAGGCGGGATACCGGGAGATTGATGTCTTAACTGGGGGAAGTTGGACAGCCGAAGCACTGTAGATTACCCTGAGGTGCTTGACTGTCTCCAGATATTAATTTCTCCTTCCTTGGCGTAGCGGTCGATTTCCTTCATCTCTTCATCGGAGAATGACAGGTTGTTCAGCGCCGCAGCGTTCTCGCTGATCTGCCGGGCTGAACGTGCGCCAATCAGCACCGATGTGATTTCCGGTTTTCTCAGGCACCAGGCCAGGGCCATCTGTGCAAGGCTCTGTCCTCTGCGTTCTGCGATGCTGTTGAGCTTGGAAATGCGCTCAAGGTTCTCCTTGGAAAGAAAGCTGGGAGGGAGAAAACTGTTTTCTCCCCCTGAAGCCCTGCTGCCTTCAGGAATTCCCCGGAGATACTTGCTTGTAAGCATGCCCTGCGCCAGAGGTGAGAAGCAGATGCATCCGATTCCAAGCTCCCCGAGGGTTTCTAGAAGATCTTCTTCGATCCAGCGGTTGAGCATAGAATAGGATGGCTGGTGAATGGTGCAGGGAACCCCTGACTGCCTCAGAAGCTCCCAGGCTTCCCTGGTCTTGGATGCAGAGTAGGAGGAAATTCCCGCATACAGGGCCTTGCCCTGCCGCACCGCAGTTTCCAGTGCACCGACAGTTTCTTCCAAAGGTGTGTCGGGATCAAACCGGTGGGAATAGAAGATATCAACATATTCAAGATTCATTCTCTTCAGGCTCGCATCAAGGCTTGAAAGCAGGTATTTCCTGCTTCCCCATTCGCCGTAGGGACCGGGATGCATCCGATATCCTGCTTTGGTGGAGATAATCAGTTCGTCACGGTAGGAGGAGAAATCCTGGGCAAAGATTTTGCCGAAATTCAGTTCAGCGGATCCCGGAGGTGGTCCGTAATTGTTAGCCAGATCAAAGTGGGTGATGCCCAGGTCAAAACTGCGGTGCATCATCTCTCTCATAGCCGAAATGGGAGAACAATCACCGAAATTGTGCCAGAATCCGAGGGAGAGCGCCGGAAGCTTCAGTCCGCTGTTTCCGCAGCGGTTGTACTTCATCTCTTCATAGCGCTGTGCATCAGCAATATACATATCAAACCTCCTGCAGAGTTCAGTGTACTCTATCTGCTTTCCTGCAGACAAGTGCGGTTACTTACCATGAAGGACTTTGTTGTCAATAGTTTGTGAAAGGGTATACCTGTTTTTGCCGGAACGTTTTGACGTGTACATGGCCTCATCTGCCTTTTTCAGCAGTTCTTCAATGGTGTCCCCGTCCTCAGGAAATGCTGAAAGCCCCATACTTGCCCGTATGGACTTCACCTGTTTTTTCTTGCTTACCCTTCGGCTGAAAGCGCGAAACACCTTACGGGCAATTATTTCCAGATCATGGTATGTTTTCAGGCCAGGAAGAAGCAGGGCAAATTCATCACCACCAAGTCTGCAGACCGTATCGGAGTCACGTAACGCTTCCTTCAGCCGGTCAGCTGTCTCCTTGAGGTAGGTGTCTCCGAATTCGTGTCCCCATGTGTCGTTTATTATTTTCAGATCGTCAAGATCAATAAACGCAGTACCGATACCGGTGTTATGCCGGCGTGACTGGTTCAGCTCCCGTTCAGCAAGCTCCATGAAGAACCTGCGGTTCGGCAGTCCGGTAAGGGGATCATGAAGGGACATCTTTCGTACAGCCTCTTCTGTGCGTTTGCGGTCGGTAATGTCATGGAGGACGATCAGGGTGCCGAGGATTTCTGATCGTGCCGAATACAAAGGTCTTACCGTCACTTCATACCATCTCTGCTGTCCAGTGCAGGACATCGATATTTCGCTGGGATGTTCAGACTTCCTGCGGTACAGCTCGAGCAGCGGGGGATGGAAGCTCAGCAGGATTTCTGCATGGGTGCCGAGCATGTTTTGATGATACCCGTCAATCAGCGTTTCTGCGGCAGGATTGATATCCACGATATGGTCGTAGGCATCAAATACCATCACACCGGAGTTTATCCCGCTGATCACCGCTGAATGGGCCACCGGTACCGCATCAAAGAGGCGAAAACGGAAAATCCCCCAGGCAGCAAACAATCCGGAAAGACCGAGCACCGCAGGTGTGATATCAAACCCGATACGTAATATTCCGAATACAGTCAGCACCATGGAAATGACCGGAAGCAGAAGTCCGAAAAACAGAAGAGCCGCCTGGGTGCGGTAGAGGAAGTTTTTTGTCCGCATAGCTGCTGCAAGCACCGCAAGGGCAATAAAGGTGAGCAGAAAGTTATAGATCGCCGCTGCCCAGAACCCCGGTCCGTAGGTTTTGCTCATTAGTACAAAAACACCGCTGGTGTCGACAGTCACATCACGGCGCATCAGCAGGTGAAAATCGTTTGTCCAGAGGACTGCCTGGGTCAGAATAGGAATGAAAAACATAAGCCCCTTCAGGAGCTTTCTGTTCTGCAGGAAAGGATTATTGGTAATCTGAAGAGAGAGAAGAAGAAACAGCACTGGAGCGAATTGTATCGGCAGATAGTAGAGGTTGGCAAAGATTGTCATAGTTCCGGCATCATCGCTGAGCAGTTCGCCTGCCTGGAATACAATCAGCGAAATGATGCACAGCAGCACATATGAAAAGATGCGGGACTCTTTGACATGTCTGTGGCTCCATGTGTAAAGCAGCAGTGTGATGGAGATAAACAATGAAAGCCCCGAAAACAGAAAATACCACATAACCGCTCCAGGGTATGCACAAACTTTTAAAAAAAACATACCAGAGGTCATGGGAATAGGCAATTGCTGATGAGGATTATTTCTGTTTTTTAGAGTATAATTTTCTGCAGGAGTTTATCATGAGTGTTCTGTATTCCCTTTCTGCATGGTGTTATCACCTGATGAAGCCCTGGACAGCTGCGGCAGCAACGGTGCTGATGGTCCTGTTCATGGTGATTGTACTGCCCCAGGAAGCCGATCGGTCTTCCCAGATAACCGGGTCATCGCGTTCTCCCGATACCTCTCTTTTCTACACTCCCTCGGAACTCTACGACATAGCCGAGGAGTACGGTGAGGAGGGGAGGGCATATTATATCCGCTCCCGGTTCTCCTTTGATATTATCTGGCCTGCGGTATATCTGCTGTTTCTGGTGTCGATGCTCTCTCAGGTGTACAGCACACTTCAGATTCCAAGGCCATGGAAGCTGTTAAACATTCTTCCTGCTGCTGCAGTGCTGCTGGATTTCCTTGAAAATACTACCGTATCACTGGTGATGTTCCAATATCCCCAGCAGATGATTCCTGCAGCGGCAGCTGCAGGGGTGTTCACCTTCCTGAAATGGGTGTTCATAGCCCTGAGCTTTGCAGCCATTGCCGCAGGAGGACTGCTTCAGCTGAGAAGTCGGTTTATGCGATCTCATCGCTGATTTCCCATAGACGCTGTGCCGACCCGGTGTCCAAGGCATTTCTTGACGGGGTGCGCTCCCTGCAGGAACTGTAGTACCCGCCGTTAGTGAGCTGATCGGTTCTCGCAAGAAACACGGGAGTGGCTGCACCTTTTTCAGGGGGAACTGCAAACCATTGGGCGAATTGTTTGAATACCCTGGCAGAAAGCAGTTTGTCCGAGATGCCGCCGAAGTTTGTATGTACAAAACCGGGATGGAGGGATACCGAGGTGATTCCCTTACCGGCAAATCTGACGGCACTTTCCCGGGTAAACAGGATATTGGCCAGTTTTGATCTGCCGTAGACGATAAAAGGCCGGTAGGGTGTTCCGGGGTCAAGGAGAGAGTCAAACCGTATTGATGATGCCCGATGTGCTTCCGAGGATACCTGGATAATCCTGGAAGGGGCTCCGGCCTCAAGCAGGGGAAGAAGCCCCTTGGTGAGCCTGAAGTACCCCATGTGGTTCAGGGCAAAGGTATATTCAAGTCCGTCATCACTGTGGTCGTACCGGTAGAACATTCCCCCGGCATTGTTGATCAGCACTTCGATGGAATCATACTCCCGTTTGATCTCATCGGTAAGCGTGAGGATGGAAGCCCGGGAAGAGAGGTCGCTCAGATGCAGGGATATACTGGCTTCGGGGTGCTCTTCCAGTATGATGTTCTTCGCAGCTTCTCCCCGCTCCCTGCTTCTGCAGACCATGATGATGCGTCCTGCCTCCGATGCAAGCTGCCTGGCTGTTTCAAAACCGATGCCGGAATTTGCTCCGGTGATCATAACTGTCTTTCCTGCGCAAAAGCTCATCAACCCGCTCCTTATAATCAGTATAGGGTAAATATACACATGTATTGCATCTAGGGGAAAGCATCTTGGTATAGTATTAGAATTATTTCTAATTTATATATTGACATTGTTAGAAAAATTTCTAACAATAGATCTCATTATGATAGAACTGAAACAGGTTACAAAGACCTACGGTGAACGCAGGGCAGTTGACCGCATCTCCTTCCAGACCCGGGAAGGAGAGATTTTCGGGCTCCTTGGTCCCAATGGAGCGGGTAAGACCACCACCATCAGGATGATTATGAACATTATTGCCCCTGATTCGGGAACCATTCTGTTTGACGGGAAACCCTTGGGTGAAGCGGATAAACAGCGTATCGGGTATCTTCCGGAGGAACGGGGACTGTACCGGAAAAACCGGGTGAATGACCTTCTGCTGTACCTTGGGCGGCTCAAGGGAAAACCCGCCGATGAGCTGCAGAGAAACATCGATTACTGGCTTGATTTTTTTGAGCTCTCCGATTGGAAGCACAGCAAGGTGGAGGAGCTTTCCAAAGGAATGGCCCAGAAGGTGCAGTTTATTACATCGGTGGTGCATGATCCGGAAATTCTCTTCTTCGACGAGCCCTTCTCGGGACTTGACCCGGTGAGCACCGATGCGCTTCGTGATGCGGTGCAGGAGATGGCCAAGCAGGGAAAGACGGTGCTGTTCTCCACACATATCATGGAGCAGGCTGAAAAGATCTGCAGCCGAATATTCCTGATCAATGGAGGCAGAGAGGTGGTGAGCGGTCCCATTGACTCGGTCAAGGACAGATTTGGACACCGATGTGTGACCGTTGAATACTCAGGAGATGCCTCATTTGTCCAGGCCCTTTCTCAGGTTGAAGATGTCGCTTGGTACCCTAAGTATCTTGAGATTACCCTGAAGGACAATGCCGATACCGATGCACTTCTTCGTGAGCTGGTAAAACACCTTTCTGTAAGGAGATTTGAAATAGTTGCACCGTCTCTGCACCGGATCTTTGTTGATCTCATGGGCAGGCAAAGGAGGCCTCAGTCATGAAGATAAACCGAACTGCGGTAATCGCAGGACATGAATTTCGGGGAATAACCTCCACCAAGGCATTTGTTATTATCACGGTGATTGGGCCCTTTTTAATTCTGGCAGTATCGGTCCTTCCAGGACTTATTGCGCAGCGAGCAGACGGCGCCCCCTCTGACGCCCGTATCGGGATTGCGGGTATGGATACCGAGCTTATAGAGGTGTTTCAGGACAGCCTGAAAGAAACCGGGTTTACTCTCGTACCGGGAGAGGATCTTGAGCAGATGAAGCAGATGATGCTTGACGATGAGCTCTACGGACTGCTTGAGATACCCGGTGATCTAGTTCAGGTGCAGGAGTTTATCTACTACTCAAAAACAGGCACTGATGCCTCGGTATTTGAGACCCTCAGAGCGGTGCTGGGAAACATGGCTGTAACCCTTCGGATGGAGGAGGCGGGGTTAGATTCCCGGCAGATCAGGGAGCTTTCTGCACTGCCGGGCATAAGCGTCAGACGGCTCAGCAGATCCGGGGTTGAGGAAAGCCGTGATATGTTCAGCATTATTGTAACGGCAGTTTCCTTTGTCATGCTCCTGTATATGACCATTCTGCTCTACGGACAGATGATCGGAAGATCTATAGTTATCGAGAAAACTTCAAAGACCGTGGAAATTCTCCTCTCCTCAGCACGGGCAAAGGAGATCATGTTCGGGAAAATCCTGGGAATTGGCGCTGCGGGACTGCTGCAGTATGCCCTCTGGATTGCTGCAGGTCTTCTGATAATTCTGGTCATCGGCCCGGTACTGGATATTTCTCTTCCATCGGGCCTGAATCCAGTGACCCTGCTGTTTCTGCTGCTCTTCTTTCTTGCGGCTTTCCTGCTCTATGCATCGGTGTATGCCGCTTTAGGTGCCGCAGCTGAGGATGAGCAGAACCTTGGACAGCTTGCCTGGCCCCTGATCCTGTTCCTTGTCATCCCGATGATTATGATATCCCCCATTGTGATGAATCCCTCGTCAGGCTTTGCCCTGGTGCTGTCATATTTCCCCCTTACCGCTCCGGTAGTGATGTTTACCCGAGTGCTGGTAAGCATGCCGAAGGCCTGGGAGCTGCTGCTCTGCTTTGCGGTACTTGCAGCATCCATTGCCCTGACGGTACGTGCAGCTGCAAAGGTGTTTCGCGTCGGCATTCTGATGACCGGCAAGCGGTTTACCCTGAAGGAGATTGCTGTTTGGGTAAAACATGACAAATAGACAGGAGACAGATAAAACCTAAATGCAGGTTCTGCACGGCCTTTTTCGGTTAGTTCCGGAAATGGCCGTTTTTTATTCCGGCGCTGCCGGATGCACCATACTGCTGTCTGAACAAGGAGGAAGCGTGGACAGTGAAACTGGATCGAAATGTATTTCACAATCACACGGGTCCTCCGATCCCAACGGTGCATCGGTGATCAGGATTTCAAAGGATTTTTAATAAACAAAAACCATGTTCTCTTTGGTCAAGCCTAGTGAACAGATTTCCGAGCAGCTCTTTTGAGAGTTCATCGTATGATATTTGCGGACAGGGCTGCTGTTCATACCGTATTCCGCTGCGAATTCGAGTGAACTGTTCAATCGCATACGTATCAGCTTTTCTGGTGTGAGCTCCGAAGCGAAGAAATACCCCTGAAGGGTATCCAAACTTTTTTAGAAAATATGGTTTCTGCGGACCAGGGAAAACTCGAATGGTTACACAGGTCTTTCCTGCAAGATGCTGTTCATACAGATCTGCAGCAATCTGCGGTGATATGGTATCTGCAATAATCTGAGGAATCTCTTGGCTATAGCGTTCAATCTCCTCAGCACTTAGGCCGACAATTAGACGATCACTGTCTCTGATACCGATAATTATTGTTCCTCCTTGGGTGTTTGCAAAGGCTGTGACTGTTTCAAGTAATCGAGAATAGTCATCAAGCCGCTCTTTGAACTCTAATATTTTCGATTCGAGTGATTCATATCGCATGGCCAGCTCTCCATATCTGAATATATCTGATAAACACCGATTTTCTCGAATATAAGAATGTAAGGCTTGATCTTGCCCAGATCCTTGCTTAGCCGTATAATCCCATATATATTTGAGTACCATCCCTGTAATTGTATAGCTTTTTATAGATAAGAATTATAATTTCTGACGCACAAAATATGATAATTAGATCTCTAGATATGGTTTCTTGGCATATTTCTCAGTATATTTGACAGTTCTACCTTGAAAACGGCTCAGATATGCGAAACATCATCAAATTATTACAGTTTTAACTTTTTTAAATTGACATAGCAAAGCGTCATATTGTATAATATATACATGAACGATGCTGCTTTCTTTACCAATCCCCAGCACCTCTGGCAGAAACGCTATGAGGCGCTGCGGGCTTGCTATGTTGACGAGCTTACCGATGAGCAAGTTGCCCAGAAATTTGGCTATGCTCCC
>PWNW01000011.1 GCA_003557605.1 Spirochaetaceae bacterium | reverse complement strand
CCAGATATCTGAGATACCGGTACGGCATGACCGCTGCCGCTGCCGCACCGGCTATTCCGAGGAGGGCAAAGAGCGCCTGTCGACGGACAAAATAGAGTCCGTCTCCGGCAACTGTCAGCCCCCGGTGAAATGAAGCTGAGTACAAAGAAACAAGCCCCGCTCCAAGCAGAAGAATCACAACCGCAGCAAACGGAAAGAGCAGTGTACGCTGGTTCAGTACTTCCTCAGGAAGGATCTTCCGCATAACCGCCTTCCTATCCGAAGAGGATAATGCATACCCCTGCCGCTGAAAACAGGGCGCCTATCCCCCAGAATACACGAACGATGGAGATTTCGCTCTTCCCCGCAAGCTCAAAATGATGATGGAGCGGGGCCATTTTGAAAACCCTCTTATGCCGCAGCTTCCAGCTGGACACTTGAAGGATGACCGACACAGTTTCAATCAGGAACATGCCGCTGATGAATAAAAAAACCACCTCAGAGCGGAGCATGATCGCACAGACCGCCAGGATGCCTCCAACTGCCTGGCTTCCCGTATCTCCCATAAACAGACGGGCAGGTTTTCTGTTGAACATCAGAAATCCCCACAGAGCTCCTATTACTCCTGCGGAAGCAACTGCTATGTCTCCTGCCCCGGGAATTGATTCAATTCCTGACCTGATTCCGGGAATCACTGAAATTCCCGCCACGGCAACAATTAATGCAGCGGTAAAAGAAATGATGCCGAGCCCCGCCGCCAGACCGTCAAGCCCGTCAGTGAGATTCACAGAATTAACCAGCATCATAATATACAGTACCGCAAGCAGGTAATACACCGGCCCAATATCTACGGGCTGCTGAAAGAACCATGGTATGTACAATTGAGTCAGTTCCAGGCCGCTGCGCGCATACAGCACTGCAGTAATCAGCACTGCACAGAGAAACTGCATCAGCAGTTTCTGCCTGACAGAGAGCCCGTCACTGCTGCGCCTGATGAGTTTCAGCAAGTCATCAGTCCAACCGACAAGGGCAAAAAGAATACCGCAAAGCAGGATGATCATCAGCTGGCTGCTGATTCCCCCGCTCCAGATCAATGATGAGATCACCACGGCGGCAATAATGCCCACCCCCCCCATAGTGGGAGTTCCTGACTTGGAGATGTGTGCGGAAGGACCGTCTGAACGGATCATCTCTCCGATGCGGTGCCGGCGAAACCACCAGATTACCCCAAGGGAAGTGCATGAGGAGATGCATAATGACATCAGCAGGCTTCCTGCTATCCGTTCAGCTAACACCATATATCCGTCCTATACCGCCGTACAGAGGGCAGGGACCATACGCTCCATTTCCATGGACCTTGACCCTTTGACCAGCACCAGATCTCCTGGCCTTACAAACACCGAGGCTTCTCTCTGAAGCTCCACAAAGTCATCGGTAAACAGCAGACGCTCGGGACTGCAGGATTTTGAAAGCACCCTGCTGGTCTGCTCCATCTCTCTTCCGTAAAGGAACACCCCTGCAGGGTGCACGCTGCTGATCCACTCTCCCAGTTTTCTGTGATACTCCTGTGAGCTTGGTCCCAGTTCCTTCATGGAACCGAGCACCAGGCCGATTCTTCCCCTTCTCCAGTGCAGAGACCTGATGTATGACAGCATGGTCTCCATGGAATCAGCATTGGCATTGTAGCAGTCCTCGATCACCGTGACCGACCCTGGTATGACCCGGCCGCGTCCTTCAAGAGCCGATATGTTTTCCAGTCCCGCTGCAATCGCATCGCAAGATATTCCGAGGTCTTCAGCCAAGGTGACCGCACAATAGGCATTTACAAGATTATGGTATCCTATCAGCGGATAGGAAATCATCTTTCCCCTGTACCTGATCACCCAGCCTGAAAGACCTCGGGCGCTTACCCGATCTATTGCTCCGGTATGCCGTGCTCCGAAGAACTTAACCGGCACACCCCGTTTGCCTGCCACCAGGTCCGTCCAAGGACAGTCCTCATGAATATAGCCTAACTGTGCAGAAGCACCGAGGATTTTCCCCTTCTCTTTTGCAGTCGTCTCCATGGAACCGAGAGTCCCGATATGGGCACTCCCAATATTGGTCACCACCGCTCTCTGGGGACGGTACATGTCGGCAAGGATCTCCATTTCACCGGGGCTGCTGATGCCCATCTCAAAGACACCGTACCTGTGGCTGGTTCGCACATTGAACAGCGACAGGGCTAGCCCGATGGTGGAATTTCTGTTTCCCGGATTCTTTACCGTGCTGTTTTCACAGGATAAAATTGATGCAATCAGCTCCTTGGTGGTGGTCTTTCCGCAGCTTCCTGTGACACCGATTCTCCTCAGGTTCGGTAATTTCGCCAGCCAGGCAGCAGCGCTCTTCTGAAGCGCTTCCTGGCTGCTTTCCGTGAAAATCACTCTCCGTTTCATCGGCTCTGAGAGCCTGAGAAACCAGGACGGGTCTTCTGAAAGGTTTTTCACCTGGGCAACCGCTGAAGAGGCCCCTCGACGGAAGGCATCTTCAATAAACCTATGGCCGTCGGTCCGCTCCCCGGGAAGGGCAAAGAATATGGAATGTCTTTCCGCCTCCCGTGAGTCAGCGCAAACTGAAGATATCGGCACATCAAAGAGATCATCCTTGGAGCGCGCTCCCTTTGCCAGCCTGAACCCCCCCATACTGGACAGGAATTCATCGGGAGTGAAGAGCATATCATTCATATCTCCCTCCTTCCCGTGCGGCAAGATCAGAGGACGGGCCGCCTCGGAAATAGTTCTGTGCAAACTGAGAATCCGCCTCCGCAGCCGCAGAGCGCACCCGGGCTTCATCAAAGGCCATGGTGATGCTCCGATAGGACTGGTGAATGTCATGCTTCAGCTGATAGCTGATTCCTGCCTGATATACCGGCAGGGCAAACAGCAGGGGAAGAATAAGCAGCAGCAGCGTGACGGTCAGTTTCTGCCTTGCATTCATATACTGCCCCCAATTTTTTCGGCCACCCGAAACTTTGCGCTTCTTGAGGCCTGGTTTACATGCAGTTCCTCCCTGGACGGGGTAATCGGTTTTCGTGTTATCAGCCGAAGGGAGGGATTATCACGGTAGTGCTGGGAGTTCTGCTCATCAGCGGGAGCTCTTCCCGCAAAGAGCCTGAACATCTGCTTGGTTATCCTGTCCTCCAGGGAATGAAAGGAAATTACTCCAATCCTTCCTCCTGTGCACAGCAGCTCAACGGCAGCCTCAATTCCCCGCCTGATGCGCGGCAATTCGCTGTTCACTTCTATTCTGAGGGCCTGGAATGTCTTGGTAGCCGGATGAATCCGCCCCCTCCGATATCCCGGAGGGACGCAGCGGTATACGACATCCCGAACTTCCTTGGCTGTCCTGATCGGACGGGCTTCGCACAGCGCCTTGGCGATTCTCCGTGAGTAGCGTTCCTCGCCATACTGGTACAGGATGTCAGCAAGGTCCTGCTCCCGACAGGTGTTCACCACCTGGCCAGCAGTCAGTTCCTGATCAAGATCAAGGCGCATATCGAGGTCCTCTTCGCTGTGGAGGCTGAATCCCCGTTTTGACCCCTCATAATGGTATGTTGAAATCCCCAGGTCCATGAGAATGCACTGGGGAGGAGGAAACTGCGCCGGGTAGTCTGACAGGACATCATCAAACCATTCACATAGGGCGGTAAACCGTGGTCCAAAGCCCGCAAGACGGTGCCGGGCATGATCAACCATGCCTCGGTCACGGTCTATTCCGATGACCGTGATGCCGGGATAGGTAGCCAGAAGCGCTTCGCTGTGTCCGCCTGCACCAAGGGTGCAGTCCACCACGGTCCCTGAATTGCTCAGTGGGACTAGATGAGTAAGCACCTCCTGCTTCATGACGGAATAATGAATTTCCTGCATACCTTTCCTCTACCTTTACAGCAGATCTTTCAGGTCTTTGCCGATTGCCTCGGAGGCTTCGGCAAAATCCTTTTCACTTTCATCTATGTAGCGTTCATATTCCTCGATATTCCACATCTCAAGACGGTTTTGAATGCCTAAAAGTATGGCTTCACTTTTCAGTTCAAGCCCCGCACTTTCTCTCAACGTGGCTGGGATGGTGATTCTTCCAGATTTGATGGCACACTGCTGGGCAGGAGCTATGATGCGTCTCTGCAGCAGCCGGGAACGCTGATCAAACATGGACCAGGGATTCCCCATGATCCGCTGGGAGAGCTCCTGCCAGGTCTGTTCTATGAGCAGCCACAGGCACCGCTCCACACCCCTGGTGATGATGAGGCTCTCTTCAGGCACAGAATCCTTGAGCCGGGAAGGTATGAGTATCCTGCCCTTCTCGTCGATTGATATCCTGAATTCTCCGCCAAGCATCATAGCTGGTCATCCCCCTCCATTTACAACCACTTTACTCCACTTTCTCTCCACTTTCTTACACTATAGATACTATATGATCCACAACAGGAGTCAAGATGAATATGATCATGTATTGCAGTCATTTAGGGGAAAGAGATTTGTTTTGACCAACAGGTGTTAATAAAAACCCCCCGAAGAGCTTCGGGGGGGTAAGGTTTGCTGCAGTTCAGCTTCGTTTATGGCGGGAAAATATCTGGTAGTCGATATCAGGAAAGATGGTGAATTTCTTCTCCGTGCGGGTCAGCCACTCCGTGTCAACGGTGTTTCTGCATAAATTGTCATACACCACATTGAAGTTGTGGATATGCTCCCTGACCCTACGTTCAGCATAATTCATCGTAGTACCGCTGCTCATGATAAATGGCCAGTCAGAAGCCATCATCAGCAGCACCTCCCGTGCACCATGGTCGAGGAACCGCTTTTTCAGCGAATCCTGCTCAGGAAACCGTTCAACCAGTTCAATCATCCGTTCAATGCATTTGTGGATATGGCGGTAGATCCAGTCATTAGTCCCGTCAAGCCACACGGAGCTGTATCCGTCATTGCCCCAGCTGGAAAAAGCCGGCTGCAGTTCCTGGTTTACAGGGTGCTGCGCAAGGTATGATTCAGGAGTCTTAAGTTCCAGAACATCACTTGCTGCTATACCCCGCAGCACCCGTTCCAGCCAGTCTATTCCCTCAAACCACCAGTGCCCGAACAGTTCGGCATCAAAGGGTATGATGAAATACGGCTCCCGGTCAATCAGATGCCGGGTCCGCTCATGGGTACGTTCAATGGAATAGAGAAAATTTTCAGCATGCTCCTCTACCCGCTTCCTGGCCTGTTCAATGTTGTAGAGCTTCTTATCCTCAGTCTTTCCGGTTATTGCCCAGTATTTATACCCAGTGAATACCCGAACATCCGGCTCATGGACATAGGGCCGTATGTACTCCATATCAAGGTCATAGCCGATATCGCGGTAGAAGTCCCGGTAGGCGTAGTCAGCGGGATAGCCGTCCGCTTCAGACCAGACTGCCTGGGAAAGCTCAAAGGACCGGGCAAAGGCATGAACCCCGTTGGGGCATCGCACCGGGGCAAACACGCCCCGTTCAGCCTTGTTTCCCGCAAGCACCACTGCATGTGAAGCTGTAAAGAAGTATCCCAGATCATGCCGCTTGAGCATATGCTCAAGCCCGGGATAATAGCCGCACTCAGGCAGCCATAATCCCCTGGGCTTTCTTCTGAAATGGGTTACATGGGTCATCAGGGCTGATTCGATCTGTGCCTGCACTGCCTCAGGATAATTCTGGTACAGCGGAAGAAATGCATGGGTTCCTGCTGTAGTAATCAAAGTCACCGAACCGTCGGACTCAAGTTCACGAAGCACCTTGATCAGGTCTCTTCGGTACATATCGCTGTATTCGAACAGGGTCCGTTCATACATGGTCAGATAAAACTTGGCCAGTCTGTTGAGTTCAGGGTTATCAGCAGTGCGTTCAACTTCCTTGAGGCCCAGCTCAATGGAACGTTCCAAATATTCGGTATATCGCTGTTTGAGAAGCGGGTCTGCCAGCATGGTCACCAGGGTCGGGGAAAGAGACAGGGTAACCCGGCAGGGGACATCATCCCGCTTGAGCCGATGAAACATCCGGATCAGGGGAATATAGGTCTCGGTAATTGCCTCAAACAGCCAGTTCTCCTCAAGAAACCTCGGATATTCCGGATGTCTGACAAACGGCAGATGCGCATGAAGCACCAGCGCGATAGTTCCTCTATTCATAGCATGCATATCCTTACTGTCTGCTGCCTCCGAGCTCGGAAAGCATAGTTTTCACCAGCATGCTGTCTACCTCATGACCGGAAAAATCGGTCACCGCAGCATGGAAGAGAGCAAGCTCACGCTCACTGCATTTGAGCTCATCAACCCGGTCGATCCAGTATCCGCCGGGCGCAAAGATCTCGTTTGAGCTGGCAAGCACCTCGGACCAGTCTCCGGAAACAGCAATAATGCTTGCCACGTACCACCTGCTCAGGTTCAGCAGGTTCACATACCAGCTGGAATCATCCTCACGGATGCTGATGTCAAAGAAGTTTCTGCATTTTGTCAGCGGAAGCCTGGGGTGGGCAAACTCATGGATGCGGAGCACTAGTCCTATCTCGCCTCGCGCTTCCTTCTCCTCCTCCAGGTCCTTGGGATTGAGATTCCAGTATACAAATGCCCAGTGAGGGTCTCTCAGCAGCATCTGCACGGAGGTATCAGCGTAGCTTTCCGGTATGTCATACAGGGGTTCACCCTGGGACTCGCTGCAGATATCATCAATGAGGTCATATTTTTTCCCCCTCAGGTTCATTACCTCATTGTTGAGCCTCAGACGGTCGTCCGAACGTTCCTCCAGGATCTCCTCAATGGCAATCACCAGTTCCCGGCGATTCAGTCCTTCCTCATCCTTTATCCCCAGCCTGCGTCCTATACAGCGGAGACGAGCGAGGGTCATCTTTTCCAGATGTTGTTCTGCCATGAACTCTCCTCTCTGCAGCTTATGGTAGGGAAAAGCGGCTGCAGTGTCAACTGTCGTGAACCAGCTCTTTACTTTCCTCAAGGAATTGATCACAATAGGCCTCTATGAATACTGCACGAACTTTGATACTCCACGGTCACTTCTATCAGCCGCCGAGGGAGAACCCTGACACAGGACTGCTGCCGGTACAGGAGACCTCATATCCCAAGGACAACTGGAATGTACGGATCACCGATGAATGCTATTCAGCAAATGCCTATTCACGGTATCTCACCTATGACGGACGGATAGAGCGGATCTGCAACAACTATGAATACATCTCATTCAACTTCGGACCTACCCTGCTTCACTGGCTGAGGGTCCATCGTGAGGATGTATATGACAGGATCCTGCAGGCTGATGCGGTCAGCGCACAGCGGCTTGACGGATGCGGCAACGCCATTGCCCAGGCATTCAACCACACCATCCTTCCCCTGGACGATCCCTCGGACGCAGAGCTTCAGCTGACCTGGGGACTGGAGGATTTCAGTTTTCATTTCGGCAGAGATGCAGAGGGGATCTGGCTTCCTGAGACTGCAGTAAATGATATGGTGCTGGATACTTTGATCCGGCTGAACATCAAGTTCATCATCCTCTCCCCCTGGCAGGCCCAGCGTCTGGAAACGTCACCGGGAGAATGGAAAAACCTCGGCAAACATCCGGCTGACTTCAGCCGCAGCTACATACTGTCCCGCCCCGCAGGTGATATCACCGTGTTTTTCTATCATCCGGGGCTGGCTGAAGGCATCAGCTTCGGTCACTACCTCCGTGATGCCGATATGCTCTACACCCACATGAAGGAAATCTTTTCGAGCACCGGAGCATCACTGGTCCATACGGCAACTGACGGAGAAATTTACGGTCACCATGAGCCCTTCGGGGACATGTGCCTTGCTGCCCTGATCCAGAGAATCCAGAAGGATTCGGAGATATCATTTGGAAACTACAGCTGGCATCTCAAGAATCATCCCCCGAAGCTCCATGCAGAGCTCAGGAGGGGAGAAGAGAGCCGGGGCACCTCCTGGAGCTGTTTTCACGGCGTATCCCGGTGGTACAAGGACTGCGGCTGCTCCACGGGAGGAGAACACGGGTGGAACCAGAAATGGAGAACACCCCTGAGGAAGGGACTGCAGCATATCAGCAGGGAGATGAGCGCTCTTTTTGAGCAGAGAACCGGCAGTCTGGGCATAGAGGATCACTTCAATCTTCGGCTTCAGTATGGAAACGTGCTTTCGGGAAGGACAGGACCCAAAGAATTTGCCCAAACCATCCTGGGGGATTCGGCATCAGATGAGCAGTGTGCTGAGCTTATGACCCTGCTGGAGGGAGAAAAGTACCGCCATTTCATGTTCACCTCCTGCGGCTGGTTCTTCAGCGACATTTCGGGCATTGAACCAAGGCAGAATCTCCTCTATGCGCTGTACGGCATCTCCCTCTATCGTACCTGGACCCAGGACAACCTGGTTCATCTTCTTGAAGACATGCTTCACCCGGCAAAAAGCAACAGCAAAGCTTCCGGACGGGGATCTGCAATATTCCGCACCATAGCAGATTCCATGCTTCCTCCCGGTGTTGAAGCGGCATGCTTCTTTGTGCTCAATCAGGAACTGACCCGGGATGAGGAACGGGAAACATGCTACGGATCCTACCGGCTCATACAACGTGAACGGAGCACACTGGGGGGTGAAGTGGTTGAAATAGTTCATGGCCCCACCCTGGTAAAACGCATCTATACGGTGGTAACTGAATTTGACCGCGTTGAAGGACTGCTGATCCACTGCAGGGAAGAATTCCCAGAAAACGGTCCCTTTACAGAAATCTCCATAGATATGCTCGGTTCCTATCTGTGCTCCATGCTCTTCACCTGGATCGACCGTTCCCTGGAGCGGGTTACCGACAACGACATTGACCAGATTTACCATGACATGACCTATTATACCGGCATCAGCAAGCAGACAACCTACCAGCCTGATTCTCATTTCTATATCGCCAATATGGGAACCTGCATGCGGACATTGAATTCCCTGTTCAGACTGGGAATATCATATCAGAAGCGCAATGATTTTGATCTGATTCAATCGCTGCTTGACTTCATCTTCCAGCGCGGGGGAAGCGGGGAAAAGGAAACTACCAATCGGATCATATCGACATATCTGATGGGACTGACCGAACAGCTGCTGACCACCGAGGATGAGCTGCTGTTTTCCTATGTGAAGGATCTGCTGGTGCTTACCCGGGATTCAGGGTTTGTCCCCGATATCACCAGGCTCCAGAATGCCGTCTACCAGCGCCTCACT
>PWNW01000045.1 GCA_003557605.1 Spirochaetaceae bacterium | reverse complement strand
GTGCCCATATTCCCCCGACACCCACGACCAGCGCCGTGAGGGCAATGAGAAATGTGGGAGCTGTCTCGCTTCTCATAAAATTGAAACTGAAAAAGAAGACCGCAAATAGCAGTATGACGGCAAGTACCGACAGTACCATATCACGGGCTGAATGTTCCTGAACGTGCTGTGTGCTCAAAGGTTCCTCCTGGTTGACAGAACGCGGAAAGACGGGACTGCTCCCGTCTCTCCGCAGTCGTATGATCCTGACCCTGCTTCTTAGCGAGGCCAGCTGTTGTCAATATTCCTAAGGATGCGGCCGAGATCAGCATTGGGATTGTTCACCCAGTCAGTTCCCTCGGTCCAGAAGGTGCCCGCACCTACAACACCAGGCATCAGGTCGGATGCATCAAACCTGAAGGTGGTGGCATTCTGCAGAATCTCTGCAATACCGCGGTCCGCATCGGTGGGATACCACTCAAAGGGAGTGTCAGCATGGGGAGACAGGAAGCCTCCTCGTTCAAGCCATCCCTTGGTAGAAATCCCCTGGCTGAGAAACCGCATGGCGGCGCGAACCTCGGGCCTGTCACGCATAGCTCCCATCAGGTCTCCGGCACCAAGCACTGGTTTTCCAAGGTCCTCATCGATCGGGGGCAGGTAGAAAAATCCTACCGAATCACCAACCTCATCTCCGCCCTGGGCCATAAAACCCATGATGAAGGATGCCTGGCGGTGCAGAACAGCTGCAGGGGGGTCTACGAGCAGCGGGGTAATCGCATCACCGAAGGGGGTAAGCACGATTCCTTCACGTCCGCCGAGAACATTGCCCGGTTCAAACCAGATGTCAGCAACGATGTCAAAGGCTTCACGAACCTCAGGGATGTCAAAGGGCAGTTCACCGTCAACCCATGCATCATATACCTCGGGGGGATGAATCCGCAGCATGATATCCTCAATCCAGTCGGTAAGTACCCATCCGGTTGCACCTGAACTCTCAATTCCCACAGCCCATGGAACATACCCGTCAGCCTTGATCTGCTCGGTCAGTGCAAGCATCTCATCCCAAGTTTCGGGGATCTCATAGCCTTCCTTCTCAAAGACCGGTATGCTGTACCACACCAGACTCTTCAGGCTTGCACGGTACCAGACTCCTGCCTGAGATCCTTCAAGCTCCGCTAGGTCAAGCCAGGTTTCATTGTACTGTTCACTCAGGTAGTCCATTCCCAGCCAGTCAGCCATGTCATAGACATATCCTCCCCTCACAAGGTCAGCAGCAAGACCGGGCTGCGGGAATGCCGCGATATCAGGGGGGCTTCCGCCCTCAGCTCGGACAGTAATGAGCACCTCGAAATCACCGCGCCCTTCATAGACTACCTCGATTCCGGTAGCTTCCTCAAAGGGCTCCATTGCAGCCTGGAACCTTCTGGCATCCTCGTCCACAAATGCACCGAAGACGTTCACTCTGGTTCCTGACAGGTCCTGACCGTCAGTCCAGGGATTGTCTGTGTAGTCCACATCGACATCGGGAGCTTCTTCCCTCTCCCCGCCTGCGAATGCAAGTGAAAAGACCAGCATGAATGCAATCATGCATACACCAGCTTTTTTCATGTAATTCCTCCTTACATCTAATTAGTTGTTGCAAACAACCAACTATGATGGTATCATGACAGTAACAGCCTGTCAAATAATTTTTTCATTCTTTCATAGGCTTTTATGCTACACTGACAAGGGAGGCGATACAAACTATGGATGCCCCAGCCAGCAGAATTAACAGAGTGAACATCACCCGAGTGCTGAGAACCATATGGCTTGAGGAAGGCATCAGCAGGGTGTCCCTCGCTGACAGACTCAACCTAAATAAATCCACCGTTTCAAATATTGTCGGACGGCTTGAAGCACTGGGAATCGTAGAGCCCATGGCCGTGGGTACAGCCGGTCCGAGCGGGGGAAGAAGACCAATACATCTGAGGATCAACCCCGACTGGGGCTGCGTCATGGGAATTGAGGTGCAGACCGAAGAATTTACCGTTGTCGGCACGAATTTAAAAGGAGAACTGTGCTACTCCCTCAGTGAACCGGTGGATGTGCGAAAAAAGGGACTGCTTCGCACCTGCACAGGCATTATCAAGAGGTTTTCCCGGGAGATGGAACGTACCGGCATGAAGCTTGCAGGAATAGGGATCGGACTGCCCGGTTTCGTTGATCCCGTCCGGGGCATACTGCAGGCATCCCTGCCTCTGGAACTGTTTGAACCCGTGCAAATTGCATCGGAGGCGCAGCGGCTCCTGGGAGATGCAACTCCCATCCTTGTAGACAATGACGCAAACTGCGGATGCTGGGGAGAGCTTACTTCTTTGAGCAGCGGGAAACCCGAAGACTTTCTCTTCGCCCTGGGAGAGTTCAGGAAGCATACGGTAGGGATGGAAGACACCCGCATCATGGCCCTCGGATTCGGGTTTGTCATCAATGGAAGCGTCCATCACGGAAGAGACTTCTCTGCTGGTGAGTACCGGAGCATCTACTTTTCTCCTGAGCACACCAACCAGCTTGCCCTCAGTGATGACCAGGCACGCCTGTTTCTTCGCGACCAGGAGGTGAACCGCCTGGTACTAGATGAACTCTCCCGGCACATCTCCTTTCTCGTCCATATACTGAACCTTAAGAAGGTCATCATCGGAGGCCCGATTGAGCAGCTTGCAGACGAACTGACCCAAGCCCTGAGAAAACGGCTGGCAGAAAGCTGGCAGTATCCTATCCTGCCGGAATGCGAGATCAGGAGTTCCCAGATGGGAGAGCTTGCGACAGCCTACGGTGCTGCACGGATGTTTCTTGAACGCCTGATCACCGTACCGAGCCTGACAAGCTGGGCTGATGAACCGCCTTGCGGGGCGGACCTGCTGGAATCACTGAGGTCAAACAAGCATCAGGCGTAGCTGTGGATGCTCGGCAGCAGCACATTCACCCCGATAAAGGTAAAAAGCACTGAAATAAACCCGATCACCGCAAACCAGGCAGCTGCCTTCCCCTTCCAGTTCCGTCGAATCCGCAGATGGAGATAGACCGCATAGATGATCCAGGTAATAAGCGACCAGGTCTCCTTCGGGTCCCATGCCCAGTACCGCGACCAGGCCTGCTGTGCCCAGATAGCCCCGGAGATGATCACAACCGTCAGCATAAAAAAACCGAACACGATTACCCGATAGGAAAGCATGTCGCTGACCTCCGGATGTTTGAGGATCCTCCGGCCAGCTTCTCTGCGGGAATCAATCAGGTAAATTACCGCAATACCGCAGGCGAGGGCAAAGGCCCCGTAGGAAAGCACCGCTGTCCCGACATGGACCGTCAGCCAGTGGCTCTGCAGCGCCGGCATCAGAGGTCTGATAGCTCTGGACTGCATAGAAGCATACCCCATGACCAGAAATGCCAGGGGCTGCACAAATGCCCCGATGGCGGTGAACCGGTATATTCGGTGCAGGACCAGAAAACTCAGGACAATGCCCCAGGCAAAGCTTGCAGCAAATTCAAACTGGTTGCTGAAGGGCAGCCGCCCAGCCTCAATGGTCCGCAGCGTCAGGGCGGCAGTATGCAGAATAAACCCTCCAAGGGTCAGCAGCACCGCAGTCTTGCCGGTCTTCTCGCTCAGCTTGGCGGTATATACGAAAAACAGCAGTGACGATGCAATATAGAGTATAAACGCAGCATTGAAGGTCAAATTCTCAAAATAGATGATCGAATCCATGATCTCTCCTTATGACTGATCCAGGTGTCTGCTTACCGTCCTGTGAAACACCCAGCCGTTTTTCCTGCTCCAGGTATGCAGGGCCCCGTCTGAATACTCGGCAAATCTCGGGTAGCAATAGAAGCTGATGAGCATGCCCAGCATAAGCACGATAAACCCGATCAGTGCAACGGGATAGCTTGGATCGCTCCTGAAAAGGATTCCGGTGTACAGGGTGGAATGGGAAAAGGTAATCTCCCAATCGCCGTGACGGATCACTTCACCGGGCCCGATTATGTAAGTGCCCGCAAGGCGGTTGAATTCATAGAGCACCACCCCGTAATGGGGATTTTTTTGACGATGGGAAAGGGAAACCGGCTGCTGGTTATGGCCGATGGCCAGCTCAGGAAAAAACCCGTAGAGCACCACCGTCAGATGGCCTGGCTGAAAAAAGAAATCCTGTCCGTCCTGCATCTGCCGCTGGGTACGGGTTTCACCGGTCTCTGCATCCCTGATTACCAGGCTGCTGACCCAGCCGAAACTTGCCTGGTAAAAATTGATTCCCCGGTACTGCATCGGCCTGTTCACCCAGATCGTCTCGCTTCTCTGGTCATCCGGTCCGCTGCTGACCGTAAGGTCGCTGAAGTACTGCTCAACTGAACCGTTCTCCAGAAAGGTCATATAGAAGTCATCAAGGCGGAGGGCAATGCCCCGCTCATCCAGCGTCACTTCCTGTCCCGGCAGGAGATTTACAAACCCCTCCCTGGATGCCGCGCTGCTGATAATCCCCGCAGCAAGCACAAATATGATTCCTGCATGGGTCACTGCGGGACCAAGAACTCCCCACCTGTACTTTGCAGCCCTGAAACCCCGGTCATGCTTCTCCACCTGATACTTTCGGTATTTGAAGTATGCAAGCGCATCAGCCTGATCAGGGGAGTTTTCCATCTGTTCACCGATGAGAGCAGTTTTCGGGAAAAACCCTTTTCGTGCCTGCTTCAGCTGTCCCCGCAGGGACTTGACGGTGCAGCCGAGGAGATTCAGTCCGAAGAGGACCAGCAGGGATGTGAATATCACGGAGGAGTACACCCTGTTCAGCGAGAGGGCAAGGATCAGCTGTCCATAGGAGGGATACCGCTGCAGATAGATTTCATCGGGCATATGCTGAGGAAGCACCGTTCCGATCACCGAATACAGAGCTATAATAATAAGGAGAATAATCCCAAACTTCAGGGATATGAGAAACCTGACAATCTGTTTTACGCGGTTGTTCATGTGTACCTGTTATAGAGAAAATGACAGCCGAAGGCAATACCTCCGGCTGCATGATAATCTAATATAGGTGCCTCATCAGTACTCTAACGTGAAGGGCACTTCCGGAATCAGGTCCCAGTTCGCCTTGCTGTCGGTCTTCCTTAAATCAGATTCCCTGAGGAAAATCCGCTCATTCCCATGACAGGAATTGCAGCTCTCGTTCTGGAAGGTGCTGCGCTGAATATTATGGGTAGGCGAATACTTCCAGTTAGGGTACTGATCAAAGTTCGGAAGCAGGTTTTCGCCAAACTCAATATACGAATCTGCGGCAGTGGGTATATGACGAAGCGTGACATACCGGTACGGCCGCTCCTCGGTAATTTCAGGGTTCAGCCCGATGCGAAAGAGTATTCTCATCTCAGATGAGCTGCTGACGCTCTGTCCGTCATCTGCAATACTCACATGGCATTCAAAACAGCTCTGGCTGGCCTGTGAATGGCAGACATGACAGGAGAGGTCCGTGCCGTGCACATTGTGCACGTGCAGATCAGACTGTCCCGGCGTCTGGTCCTCATGGCAGTCAAGACATGAAGGAAGCACCGGCTTTTCCCACATGGTGTCATAGGCGACCCCGGTACCATGAAAGTTTGTCACATCATGGCAGTCCATGCAGGTCATGCCCATTTCGTAATGGACATCCCTGGAAAATCCGACGGTTCCCATGTACTCACCGGCATTTCGCGCGCCGTGGCATCCGAAGCAGGTCTGCTCCATCGGAGGGGTGCTGAAGAATTCATGCTGGTTTATCAAACCACCGGCCCAGGTAGTCGGTCTGCTGACATGGCATTCCCCGCAGGTCGCATGGCATGCCATGCAGTTCATATTATATACCTGCCCCAGACCTTCATGCGGAGAATCAAGGGCGTCCTCTCCGCCGAACTTCAGCAGCGACGTCTCAAATCCCCGTACGGTACTGTGAAGGGAGGTCTTGTAGGTCTCGGTAACCTCGTAATGGCAGTCAGCGCAGATACCGTCAAGATCTGCTGAAGGCGCACGCACTACACCGATATGTGCCTCTTCAAAGTTCGCAACATTCGGACCGCCGTGGCAGGTAACACATCCAAGCCGCCCGTGGGCAGTTTCGAGAAATTCAAAAGAAACCCGGTATTTTTCAAGCGCCGAAAACTCCGGCGCAGGAGGGCCTCATCCTCCGTCCCCGCCGTGGCCGTTCGCCGTAGGCTCGGAGGCAAGCTTTGTGATCGGATTCACCTTGGTATGGCAGGCAATGCATTTATCGCTCGGCTGCGGTTCAATGTCAATCGGATCGGTGAACCGTGCGGTCACCTCAATCCTCGGAGCCTCCTCTTCGGCCCGAGCACACCCGACAACCAGAACCATTGCACCGGCAAGCACAATGAGAAAACTGAGATATGCATGTCTGAAGTATTTCATAGTCATCTCCCCCGGTTCATATCCTGTGTAACAGTATACCATCACAGATTAGAAAAACTCAACTCAAATTCCCTGTTTTCATTGAAAAGAATCCCCCATGACGCCGGATACACACACGAAATTAAAGAAACGTTGTGCACTCTATCAGTATTAGGCTCTGCATCAGTCAGAGCAGCATTCATAGAAAACTGTTTGTGTGTACCGAATCATTTAGGGGATTGTTCTGCATAGTTACATTGCCTGAATATATCCTGAATTCTTCCCTCAGACCACTTTCCGCTTATCGCCGATGCGCATGACCAGGCCGTCCTTCTCCATCTTATTGAGCAGGGGAATCATGTATTTCCTTGACAGCGGCACCCGGGCTTTTGCATCAGCAATGGTAAACAGATCCCCGCTGCGTCGTCCCTCAAGAATCCTTGAAGCTGTCTGCTTATAGATCTTCATACTGAAAATCAGGGTGCTCTCCAGGATGATCACATACCCCTCCCTGACCAGCACACCAAGGGCATCACGATCATCCTTACCAGCATGCTTCACTTCAAGGCCCCTGATGCCTCCGGACTCAACTCTTTTCAGGAATGCCTCAGCTGCAGGGGAAAGGATTTTCTTTTCTGAGACGCTCCGGTATATATGATTCTGCCTGGCGATTTTCTTGGCTGCAGCCAGAAAGCTCAGCAGATCACGCACACAGGATTCCTGGATTTCCAGAGAGCTGCACAGCTCCTCCCGGGAAGCGCCCCCCGGTCTTCCGGTGAGGGCAAGCACCCTGCGGGCAAGTTTTTTAAGAAGAGTTTCCCCTATATACCATGACCCGACGGGGATATGCACCGCTCCAAGCAGACTGAGTTTCTCCTTGGGAGACTCCTTCATATATGCACAGCCCCTGACTGCCAGCCGCAGAAGGGCATAGGATTTGATTTCCTCGGGAATGCCTCCGTAAGCATTGATCAACTGTAAAAGAGGGCCTCTGTCTTCAGCACTGCATCTGCCGGGCTGGAGGACCTGCCCCCAAGCAAGAATTTCGCTTCCCCCGGGACGCAGCAGGATAAACCTCTGTCCCCAGAACATTACCGGCTCCTCCCTGCAGGACAATGAAGCAGTCACTGCCCCCCGGTTTCCCTTTGGGCCAATGAAATGCACGGTGCATCGTCCATGACGGGTCCCGTAGAGCATCTCCGCCTCCTGGTGATTGCGCAGTTTCGGAAATTCTCCGTCCATAATCCCGTGAAGTACTGCAGTGAGGCTGGTTTTTGTAAAAAAATCCCCTGGAGACAGGGTGATGCATGAACCTCTGCTCAGCTGCTCAGGTCTGACTCCCTGAAGGGTCACCGCAGTTCTTGCAGCAGGTGCTACGGTATCAGCCGCCCTGCCGTGGGTCTGGATTGACCGTATCCTTACGGTAACTCCCTCAGTCAGCAGCACTGCCTGATCACCCGCTGACAGCGGTCCTCCGACAAGGCTTCCTGCAGCAACAGCACCTGCTCCCTGGATGGTGAAATGCCTGTCTACATAGAGACATGGCGGAAACCTCCGGGGGTCAGGTCTTTTCAGGGAGGCAAACAGCGCGTCGCGGCATTGTTCTATTCCAGTGTGATGATGGGCGCTTACTACGGCAGACTCCGGACGATACCCAAAGAGGTCCATGCATCGCCTCAGGGCATCTTCCCTGACAAACCTGATTCTGTCCCCGTCTGCCAGATCGGCTTTTGTCACCACCAGGACTACCGCAGGGGTTCCCATTCCCTTAAGGACATGGGCATGGTCCTCGGTCTGCCTCATCCAGCCGTCATCGGCGGCAACGACAAGCAGGGCGCAGTGCAGCGCCCAGGTTCCCGCGACCATGTTTCTGATAAACCGTTCGTGTCCCGGAACATCAATTATTCCCACAGGGAACGGCCCCTCAATAAGCGCAAACCCAAGCTCGATGGTAAGCCCCCGCCTCTTTTCCTCCGGCAGGCGGTCGGTATCAGTTCCCGTCAGGGCTTTGACCAATGCGGTTTTTCCATGGTCAACATGACCTGCAGTTCCAGCTATGTACATACGAACCGTTCCAAAACCTTCCCGACAGCTTCCCTGATGTACGGAACATCCTCATTGCTGACTGCAGCCATATGAAGCCGCACCGCTCCGCCAGAGACTGCTGCAATAATCGGAACATCAAGGGTGCGGAGAAATGCCAGCACATCCTGTTCACAGCCGCCGAGGCGAAGCTCTGCCGCAGCACCAGGCAGCACCTCATCGGGGGCGCTTCCTCCTCCCAGGGTCATCGGGGCATCTGCAGCTGAAACATATCGTCTGTCATATCCCCTGATAATCTTCCGTACTTTTCTCATCATTTCATCTCTGCTCTGCCGGTACGCTTCAAGGGGAGGCCCTGCATGACCGTTGAGTCTTCTGATCAGGGCTTCCTCCAGAAGGGAGAGCACCGTTTTTCCCGGTCTCAGAGCGCGGTAGAGTGGATGCCGTGCAGTTCTCCTGACTGGTTCACATCTCCCGGCAATAATACCGGCCTGCACCGAACCGAGGATCTTGTCTCCGGAACAGGTTACCAGGTCAGCTCCTTGATTCAGCAGGGAAGAAATCCCCGCCTCCCCAGCCGCATCAGAGCCCAGAGCTCCTGATCCCTGGTCATGCACCAGCAGAACTCCCTCCGGCAGCACCCGAGCCAGCTCTGATACCGACGGTGATGAGGCAAATCCCCGGAGGGCAAAATTGCTCCTGTGCACCTTCAGCACCATGGCGGTCTGTTCAGTAATATGGGTAAGATAGTCATCAGCTGTGGTGATGTTCGTCGTCCCCACCTCAACCAGCCGTGCTCCCGACTGCTCAAGGATCTCGGGGATGCGGAATCCTCCGC
>PWNW01000003.1 GCA_003557605.1 Spirochaetaceae bacterium | reverse complement strand
CGGTTATCTGCAGACAGTACGGAGTTCCCTTCTACAGTGCCGTTCCTGTTTCCACCATTGATTTCGATATTTCATCAGGTGATGAGATTCCGATTGAGGAGCGTGATGCATCTGAGGTTACTTCCATAGCAGGAAACCCCATAGCTCCCGAAGGAATGGATGTCTTCAACCCTGCCTTTGATGTAACACCTCATCAATTCGTGACAGGAATTATTACTGAACAGGGAATTCTCCATCCACCGTATCATGAGAGCATTAAGAAGCTGAAAAGAACCGGCGATTCAGGCTAAACCTGAACCAGTTTACCCCCAGGATGTATCTGCAGATCTATCTGCTTTCCTGGGGTTTCCGGCACCAGAAAATCCCCAATCATGGTATTCTGCTGCCAGATATACAGCAGAGTGCCTGGATTCACCTCCACCATGCATGATTCACGGTGCTGGACAAAAAATGTATCTGAATACCGCGAGGAGTATTCTTCATTTGATACCATCACCCGCTCTCCGCCCTCATTGACTATCCGCACCGGGACCTGTGTCTTTTTCCTGCTCTTTGTTTTTCCACGTGAAGTAAAAATAGACATAAAACTCGTCATACACTGTCCTTTTGTGCAGCAGCACAAGCTCCTTTTCAACTCTGTATTGTGTCTACTTTCTTCTATACCATACCTTATATATTAAGAGATAATATTCTCCTGCAGAGCATATGTCAATGGTACATACTCGACATTGAAGAGTTTTTTCAGAAAATCTCTTGGCTAAAGCATCAAAACACCTGAACTTGACCAGAGTTCTTTCTTTGGGCTACTATGGCCGTACCAAAGGAAAGGAGCCTCCTGTGGATATCAAGAAGACAGTGTTTACTGCCCTCTTTACTGCACTGATTGCAGCAGGGGCATTCATCATCATCCCTGCCGGACCTGTTCCTGTATCCCTTCAGACGCTGTTTATCATTCTCGCAGGTATGCTGGGAGGCAGGAATATCGGTGTATCATCATCCCTGCTGTATCTGGTACTTGGTGCGTTGGGACTGCCGGTGTTCTCAGGCGGCACCGGAGGAATAGCCCACCTCCTCGGACCTACAGGGGGGTATCTAGCTGCTGCGGTGCCTGCGGCTTATATTGCCGGTGTTTTTTCAGATCTTGGCCGAAGAAGCAGGTGTACAGCACCTCCATGGGTGCTGTACACCGCCGCTGCTGTGTCTGCTTCATTGGTCTTCTATGCAATGGGTATACCATGGCTGAAGTTTGTCCTGGGTCTTTCCTGGGGAAGTGCACTTGCCGCAGGACTTGTTCCTTTCATTATCGGGGATGTGCTTAAAGCAGCTGCTGCGGTGATTATCACGGGGAAATTCCGCAGCCGGATTGATGATGTGTTGTACCAGGGAACTCAGGAGTAACAGATGGCGCTGCTGGAAGTGAAGGATCTATCCTTTCGGTTTTCCAATGGACACACCGCCCTTGATTCGGTGAGTTTCTCCGTAGAACAGGGAGAACTGCTGGTCATATCAGGAAAGAACGGGTCAGGAAAGACCGTGCTGCTCAGGTGCCTCAAGGGGCTGTACCGTCCTTCGGGGGGGAGCATTAATTTCAGGGATACATCAATCGGACTGGTTTTCCAGGACCCTGACAGTCAGATTGTGGGTCAGAGTGTTGAACGGGACATAGCCTTCGGCCTGGAAAACCTTTCTGTTCCTCCGAAGGAGATTACAGAAAAAACTCTCAGTGTCATGGAAGCCCTTAACCTGGTGTCCCATGCAAAGCAGCGGCCGAGAACACTTTCCGGAGGGGAGAAGCGCCGCCTCACCATTGCCGGAGTGCTTGTGATGGACCCGTCAATCCTTGCCCTAGATGAGCCCTTTGCCAATCTTGACTATCCCGGGGTATTGCAGGTGCTGGAAAAAATTGTCATGCTCAAGCAGGAGGGACATACGATTCTGCTGGTCACCCATGAACTGGACAAGGTCCTGGCCCACGCTGACAGACTCATGCTGATGGACAGCGGAAAGATAGCTGCCCTGGGGCCCCCCCAGGAGGCATCAAAGGCTGCTGAAGCTTGCGGTGTGCGCATCCCCGCAGACCTGATGTCCATAGAGGATATGACATGGCTGAAGCGGTAGTATTTCATTACCGGGAAGCCGACACCGCCCTGCACCGGCTTGATCCCCGGATAAAACTCCTTACCCTGCTGGTCCTGACTGTTACCCTGGTGCTGCTGCCGCTTCGCTCTGCCGCAGTGATCGGCGGATATGCCTGCGTAATCGCCTTGGGTGCGGGACTGCCGATTTCCAGATTTCGTCGGGAGCTTCGTGTATTTTTCGTTCTCGGTACGTTCATTTTCCTTGGGAGATATGCATCTTCAGACCTATTTGAGGCGATTCGATCGGTGATCCAGTTTTTCACCGTGGTGCTTCTGGGGCTGGTGCTGATGGACACCACTGCACCGGAGGACTGCGCATCAGCACTGCACTGGGCCCTCTCCTTCTTCTCCCCTGCTGCTGCCGGACGGTTCTCTGCCCGACTGATGCTTACCCTGGCATTCATCCCAATGATCTTCGACAGCGTTGCTGAAGTACGGGAAGCACGAAAAGCCCGCTCAGAAAAACCTTCAAGACGGCCCCTGCGGTTTCTTCTTTCATTCCTGGAACAGACCTTCGACATCATGCTGGTGAAGGCAGAAGAAATCAGCCTTGCCCTTGAGTCAAGGGCCTTTACCGGCTCCATGAAGCCCAAGTCCCTGCGGTTTCGCCTGTGTGACCTGGCTGCCGCTGCAGTTACTGCTTCTGTGACAGCAGCAGCTTTGCTGATTTGACACTCAAACAAGATTCATGCGGTGTGCCAATGCTGCAGCTTCTGTTCTGCTCTCAACTCCCAGCTTGCCGTAGATGTTGCTGGTATGCCATTTCACTGTTCCAGTCGAAACAAACAGCTGCTGGGAAATCTGCTTGTTTGAGCAGCCCTCTGCTATGAGAACCAGCACTTCCTGCTCCCGTCGGGAAAGCTGCTCAGCGAAGATCATGGAACTCTCCTCTTCACCTGCGTCATGTTCAGGGGTATCAAATCCCTCATCGGCAAAGAGAATATACAGCCCGGTCTCCCGTGCAGTCTGCTCAGCTGATTTGAGGTATTTCAGGGATTCACTTCTGCTGCCCTTCTGCCGCTCAATGCGGGCACGAAGAAGCTGGGTTTCCACAAACAGCCTGATGTTTGACCCATCCGCTGCCTGCTTCTGCACCTCATCTAGAAGCCTGGATACTTTGCCCATCGGTGCATCTGAAATGCGGCAGAGGGACAGAGCAGATGAAAACAGCCCCAAGGGAGCAGGCTGGTCCCATCCGGCACCAAGTCCCTCAAGGATCTTCAGCGCCTCATCATGTCTGCCTGATGCAGCCAGGAGGTCAGATTTCTGCATATACAAAGGAGCCATGATGAATCCAGGAAGCCCGGCTCTGCCGTGGAGTTTCTCCACCTCATCAACATAATGTGAAGCTGTGCTGTTATCTCCCATGGAGCGGGCGAGGAAGATTACAAACAGGCAGTTCCAAGCATAAGAGGGAATCTCGGTCCTGCTGATATGCAGGCCCCTCTGCATGCACTGCCTAGCCTCCTGCAGATCTCCCTTCTGCCTCAGCAGTTCACCAAGCAGCGTCCAAAGAAGGCCTGTTCTGCTTACTCCGCCATAGCCCTGCTCTTTTGCATCCGAAAGAAGCTTTCTGACAAGCTCTTCGGACTCCTTCAATCTTCCCATGAAATAGAGGGCTGTTGCGGTCTTGAACCCGGTGCTGATGACCAGATAGGTGCTTCCATTGGCGCAGGTTTCCTCATATGCCCGGCGATACAGGAGATGCGCTTCAGCGGGACTGCCTGAGAACAGCCTGATATCCCCTGAAATAATCAGCAGGCTGGCCCTCCAGAACATGCTCTCAGGTTTCAGCAGTTCCAGGGCACGTTCCGCCTGTTCAAGGGCCTGGGGTATCTGATGATAATAAATATGGTAGTATGCTTTGACCACCGAGGCCATGGCTTCAAAGTCCCGGGTTCTCATAGATGCAGGGAGCTCATCCATGTACTTCAGCATCACCTCGGTTTCCTCTCTCCCGCGATGTATCAGCATCAGCCAGGCTCGGTTGACAAGCAAATTGGGGAATTTCTTCAGCAGATCTTCTGAAAACCTGTCAAGATACCGGATCACAAAACCCGGGCCTTCATGCTGAACCATCTGCTCAATGCTGCTGTCAAATACCGCTGCCGCAGACTCAAGATTTCCGCTCTTCATCGCATGGTCCAAAGCCCTGCTGTGCTCACCTGACTCCAGAAACCATGCCGATGCCCGCTCATGCAGTTCTCTTAGGTAAGATGCTTCGCTGTTCTGCTCCAGATGAAACGACAGCAGGTCAGAAAACAGATGATGATACCGATACCACTGCTTCTGGTCATCCAGGCTTGTGATGAACATATTCTCCCGCTCAAGCTTCTCAATCACCTTGCTGCTGTCGCTTCTTCCGGTTACTGCATCGCACAGGGAACTGCAGAACTGACTCAGCAGCGAGGTATCAAGAAGGAATCTTCTGGTCTGTTCATCCTGCATGTGAAAGATTTCTTCGGTCAGGAAATGCAGCACATGTCTGCTGCTCCCGGCAAACGTGCTGATAAATACTTCCGCAGAATCTGATCCCGACACGGACAGGGAAGCAAGAAGCAGACCCGTCACCCAGCCTTCTGTCTTCTCATGGAGGGTGCTTATCTGTTCCCCGGTGAGGGGGAGATTACGCACCTGTGTCAGAAACTGCTCTGCTTCCTCAAGGGAAAATGTAAGGTCTCTCTGCCTCAGCTCAATCACCATACCTCGGGCCCGCCATCGATGCATGGGCCAGGGTGGTTCGCTTCTTGACGTGACCGCCAGTTTCATGGACGGGGGCATCCTCTGGATGAAGAAAATCATATCCTGCTGAATATCCCGGTTCTCAATAACATGGTAGTCATCCAGAATAAGGACAGCCATGGATTCCTGATAAAACAGGTCGTTGAGCAGCGGTGTGAGCAGCAGTTCACTTCCCGGCTTATCTGCTGAAGATAAGAACAGGGAGTTCATGGACTCCAGGGCTGAGGAACCGATACTGGGGATAATCCTCTGAAGAGACCGGATCACATATGTCCAGAACCGCTCCCGGTCATTATCCCCTTCATCCAATGAAACCCATGCGCAGAAATCTTCCCTTCCCCTGAGCCATGAGCGAAGCACGGTTGTCTTCCCGTACCCCGCAGGAGCGCACATGAGAATCAATGCTCCTTCCGGGGCTTGATTCAGACGCTGCACTGCGGTGCACCTCACCACAGTATTCGGCAGCTCAGGGGGCAAAGAAGTTTTTACAGCCAGAAGCATATCCACCGGCAACCCAACCTTTTTCCGGAAGAACTGTGTAAAAAAATCCTAACCTTTGGCAGGTTAAAAATCAATAGAGCTGTGATAATTTTTCATATATACCAGAAGTAAGGAGTTATACCATGAAAGTATTAATGTTCGGAGCGGGAGTGCTTGGAAGCCTGTATGCAGCGAGACTGCAGGAATCGGGAGCAGATGTCACCCTGGCGGCCCGGGGCAAACGGTATCAGGACCTGAAACAGCACGGGGTAGTGCTTGAAAATTTTCTGACGGGAAAACAAACCGTAACCCAGGTGAGGGTTGTGGAAGGAATGCCTGAAGAGGAACACTTTGATCTTTGTGTAATGCTTGTGCAGTACAACCAGCTGAAGGATGCTGCAGAGGCGGTTTCAAAGAATAAAAACATCTCTACCGTGCTGGTAATGGCCAACTATCTGAAGGGACTTGATGAAATTGAAAGGATTCTTGGATATGGCCGCATGATGCTCGGTCATGTAAACGCCGGAGGAGAACGGGACGGCCATGTGGTGAAATACATGACTGCTGAGTACATGACCATGGGAGAACTCAACGGAAGAAAAAGCCGAAGGCTGCTTCAGGCGGTGGAACTGTTCAAGCAGGCGGGTTTTCCCGTGAAGACCTGCAGCAATATGGATGCCTGGAAGCGTCACCACCTTGCACTGCTGACACCCATGAGCAATGCATTGTACCTCAATGACATCAACAACTATAAGCTGGCAAAGAACAAAGAGGACATTAAGCGGTCTGTGATCGGCGCACGAGAGACTATGAAGGCCCTTCAGGCCAAGGGCTTTCCAATATACCCAAAGAAGCTGATGATGATGAACCTGCTGCCTCTTCCAGTTTTGACTGCATTGTTCTCCAAGGTCCTGGCAACAAAAGTGATGGATATCGGAGGAGCCCGGCATGTGAGAAATGCCCGGGAGGAAGTCCTGATGTTCAGCAGAGAACTCATAGAGGTATGTGATGAAACTGGAACAAAGGCGCCGGTCTTCCGACAGCTTCATCAGCAAGCACATACATCATGAACAGAAGATGGCGTGTGCAGGTAACCGTCTCGGCGGTACTTGATCCATGGGTGAAGGAGTATCTCGGCGGCATGCAGATGATCCCTGGGGAGGATGCAGCACTTCTCCAGGGAGAGCTGGAGGACCTGGCAGCGGTATACGGGCTGTGCATCAAACTTCGGGACGCTCAGATTCCTGTTACTGCATTTCATGCGGAAATTCTTAATTGAACTATTGACTTTATATAGTTCATTCGTTAATATTTATGTATGAAGACAGTAAAGCAGTCAAAGAAATACCAAAGGCTTCTTGATGCCGCAGTTGACTTGTTCATGAAAAGAGGATGCAGGCATGTTGCGGTAGAGGAGATTGCCGCAGAGGCAGGGATCAGCAAGGTCACACTGTACAACTATTTCTCGTCTAAAGAACAGCTGTTCATACACTGCGTGAAGATTCTTACCGACAGGCATTATGAGCAGCTTCAAGATGCCCTTTCACAGAAAAGCCGGGCAACGGAAAAGATTGCCCTGATGTTTCAGTTCAATCTTGAGCAGAGAAACCGCTATTCCGAGGTTTTCATTGCAGATATGTTCGGCATGGTCCACGTCTGGAAGGAAGCAGGGCCTTACCGGGCAGCTAAGGCAAGGAAACTCTGTACAGAGATTCTGGAAGAAGGAACCTCTGCCGATGAGTTTCATATTCTTTCAATTCCCCGGACCATTGATCTGCTGCTGAGCTTTTCAGAGGTGCTGACAAAACTGTATCCCTATGACCATCCTGAAGAACAGGAAGACTTTCTGAAAAATATGTATGCATTTTTAACCGGAGCCCTGACTTGTCAGGTTCCCCCAGGAGGATTCCCCCATGATATGTAAAACACAATTTGGAGACATGTACTACGAAGACCACGGCAGCCGAGAACATCCAGCTGTGATGTGTTTTCACGGTGTGGGCATGGACCACCGTACCTTTGCGCCCCAGGTGTCAGCCCTGAAGGACCGGTACCGCATGATCACCATGGACCTTCCAGGGCACGGTGCATCATCGGATATCCCCAGAGATCTGCCCTACTCGAAAACTGCCGCATCTGCGGCGCTGGAAATTCTTGATCATCTGGACATTTCCCAGGCAGTGATCATCGGACAGTCACTGGGCAGCTTTGTTGCCCAGTTTGCTGCTGCTCTGTCCCCCCAGCGGGTCACCGCTTCGGTGCATATCGGAGGAGGGGCTCTCTATCCCAGGTATTCGCCGCTGCTTCGTCTGCTCAAACCGATGATGGCCCTCAACTTTATTCTTATTCCTCAACCGCTTTTAACCCGAATGTTCGCACGCCACAAGGCGCTTCTCCCGGAAACCAGAAAATACCTCAGGGAAATAACCTCACGGAACGGGAAGAAAATCATATTCCGCCTTACTTCAGCGATGCTTCAGGAAATGACCGAGGGTACAGAGGAGCCGTTAAACCATCCGGTGCTGCTGCTCTGCGGAGACCATGATCTGAAATTCATTAAAAACCTGTCATTGAAATGGCATGCGGGGATCAGCGGAAGCAGGTTCGTCCTGGTTGATAACGCCCATCACATTGCCAACCAGGACAATCCCGAAGGAATGAATCAGCACCTGCAGATGTTTCTTGAGGAAGTCTACCAGAGGTGATGCACATCATCCCTGATGTACTCATGATATATCTCATCGATTCTGTTCATCACTGAATCAGAAATCGGGGGAAAGTCCGCCGCCTTGGTGTTCTCCTCAGCCTGCTGCGGTCTCTTTGCCCCTGGAATAACGGTTGAAACTTCATCGAACATCAATATCCATCGAAGGGCAAACTGGGCCATGGTCATCCCCAGAGGCACCAGTTCTTTGAGCAGCTCCACCGCCTCAAGCCCCTTCTCAAAGTCAACACCCCCGAAGGTCTCACCTCTGTCGAAGGCCTCCCCTCTTCGGTTGAAGCTCCGGTGGTCATCGGAGGGGAACACCCGTTCCCGGGTCATCTTTCCCGAAAGCAGTCCGCTTGCAAGGGGAACCCGGACAATGATGCCTACTCCCCGTTTTGCTGCTTCACGAAAAAACAGCTCCCTGGGCCTCTGGCGGAACATATTGAAGATGATCTGAACCGTGCTGACATTGGGATATTCAATTGCCTTCAAGGCTTCCTCCACCTTCTCGACACTTACCCCGTAATGCCTGATGATTCCCTCGCTTACCATGTCGTCCAGTCCGGCAAACAGTTCAGGGCGGTAGTACACCTCCGTAGGGGGGCAGTGGAGCTGAAGCAGGTCGAGACTGTCGGTCTTCAGCCGCGCAAGACTCTCCATCACAAATGCCCTGATGTTATCTGGAGTGTATTCTTCTGCAACATGGGGATCCAGCGCTCTCCCGGCTTTTGTTGCCGCATACAGCCGCTGTGAACGTCCCTCCTGCAGCTCAGCGATAAGTGATTCGCTTCTGCCGCTGCCGTATACGTCAGCGGTATCATAGAAATTCACCCCAAGATCTGCTGCGGCATGCAGCGCGGAGAGCGCATCCTCTCGAGGGACCTCTCCCCAGGAAGCACCTATGGCCCAGGCGCCAAATCCGATTTCCGATACCTTCATACCCGTGTTTCCCAGTTGTCTGTACTGCATATACTCCTCCTGCGAGCTGTTGTTACTGCTCTTAGTATCTACTATATGGTTTTTTTCTGCAACGGCAAATAGATATGTTGTCAGAATCAGAACATAATGCTAAAGTAACTGTAGGGTATTTGCACGGTCATGTGGCACGTGCAGAAAATTGCAGGGCAGAAGTTGTTTTTTTAGTTATTTACATTGAATCTTTGTTCTTATGTAACAATTGCATAATGCAGGTGTTTTTTAATTAGGGTTTTGGAGCGTAAGCATATGTTACAGGGGAGGCTTCTTCTGCTTGTATGGAAAATCGATGTTCTATCCCGAGTGTTAACAGAAACTATCAGCTCAAGGAGAAGCATACAGGAGCACGTTGGACAGTGTAGAAGTACCTGTTCTGCTCTTTTTTTTTATGCTTGCAAAAGATGGCTAATGAAAGTGCTCAGCAGGAAAAAGGCGTCCTGCTCAGCAGTTTGGGTAAATAGTGTGTATGTGCATCTAATTAAAGTGGGTAGGTATGAAAAATAAGATGAAGCGAATACTTCGGTATTCGAGTCTGGTATTTGTTGATGTTCTGCTTCTGCTGGCAGCCTGGGAGCTCAGCTACTATGTGAACTCCCAGCATCTGTTCAGACATTCCCCCGAATGGCCGGGAATTCATCTGGTTCTGCTGATGGTGGCGTTCCAGGTGCTCACCTTTTACGTACTGAAAATCTACTGGATTTCCTTGAGGACCGTATCCCTTGACCTGGTGTTCAAAGGCGGCATCGGCTTTCTCATCGGAGATCTGTTCACCGTCGGCGTGGTGGCTGCTTTCAGCAGACAGATCAATATCCTGCATCTGCTGCTCCCCTACTGGGCCATCAGCATTGTGTTTCTCCTGGGATACCGCCTGACATACCGCATGACCAGGGGATACAATTTCACCGATACGAACCATATAAACCTTCCACGGACTCTGCTCTACGGCGGAGGGGAAGTTGCAGACCAGCTGCTTCGCATGTACAGGAAGGACATGCTGGAATACAAGATAGTAGGACTGGTTGATGATGACCCGCTGAAGCACCATACCCTGCTGCACAGCAAACCGATTATGGGAGGATTCAAGGACCTTTCGGACATCATTTCACGGGAACAGATCAAAGTGGTTATCATCGCTACCATGAAAATGGAGAAGGAGCGCCTAGATGAGGTCATGGAGATTGCCAGGGAAGCAGATGTTGAGATAAAGACCATACCTTCCACCATAGAACTTGAATCTTCCTATAAAACTATCGCAGACATCAGGAATATCCAGGTTGAGGACCTTCTCGGACGGGAAAGCGTTTCCATCGACCGGGAACCGATTCTTAACATGGTGAAGGGGCGGAAAGTTCTGGTCACCGGAGCCGGAGGGACCATCGGAGCTGAAATATGCAGTCAGCTGATGACCTATGATCCCCAGAAGGTTATCATCCTTGACATTGATGAAACCGAGGTCCACAATCTTTCCCTGAAACTCAACGGATACACCACTGCCTTCAGTCAGCAGGTTATTCCAATCGTCTGCGATGTGAGAGACCGGAAGAAGATCAGCAGAATCTTCAAGGAACACCAGCCGGACATCATTTTTCATGCAGCTGCATACAAGCATGTTCCGCTTATGGAATACTTTCCGGAGGAGGCTTTCCGCACAAACATTGGAGGAACCTACCATGTCATCTCCTCCGCCATTGAGGTGAAGGCGAAAAAATGCATCCTGATTTCTACCGACAAAGCCGTAAATCCTACGAACATCATGGGTGCATCAAAACGAATGGCTGAACTCATTGGGTCTGCCATGTCAAACAGGGACACGGAAATTGTCTCGGTCAGATTCGGAAACGTTCTTGGCAGCAGAGGTTCAATGCTTCCATTGTTTATGGACCAGATCAGGTCCGGCCTTCCGATTACCGTCACCCACAAAGACATCATCCGCTATTTTATGACTATCCCTGAAGCGGTATCCCTGGTATTCCTGGCTGGGTCCATCGGCAGCGGAAAAGAAGTGATGATCCTGGATATGGGAAGACCGGTGAAGATCTATGATTTTGCCCAAAACCTGGTGAAGAAGTTCGGAGACGGCAGGTCCAAGGTGGTGGTTACCGGGTTGAGGCCGGGAGAAAAACTCTATGAGGAGCTTCTGGCCAAGGCGGATGAAAATATTCCTACGGAGTACCAGAAGGTATTTCGGGCACGGGTTGAGCAGTCCCTGGAGACGCGCTTCATCGACAGCTTCATTGCCTCACTGGACACAAGTTCCCCTGAGGAGATTGTCGATCTGCTGCATACCTATATTCCCGGATTCATCCGTAACGGAAACGGAGCAGAGCAGTATCCCGATGTTCTTCGAACTGCAGACCTGCGACACTGATGCTCAATAGGTTGGAAGGCTTCTGTATCCCACCGTCTCATATGATGCAAGGGCGTAATCGGGCTCAATTCGCTGCTCCATCGCGTTTCTCTGGGAAGCAATCCATCGGGAAAGATAATCCATCCGTTCAATAATATGAGCGAAATAGCTGTTGACAATCTGTATTTCAGAGGTCTTTGCAAAGCTGTGCCATATGCTGATATACCTGATCTGCAGATCTGTATACGAGCCGATGATGCCCCTGAGAGTATTCTCCCAGTCAAGCATCAGATCTTCGGAGACAGATGCTGAGGTGAATCCATTGCGTACGCTCCGGCAGAACCGCACTTTTTCAGCCAGAAGGTCAAAGGCATCAATAATCCATCGGTACTGATCCCTCCATGGCGCATGGGAAATATCCGGCAGGATGTTTCGTGCTTCCCGGGCCTTTTCGCCAATCTCACTGAGCACAGCTTCACTGAGCTGAAACAACGGGCGCATTAGATGATGACTTTCAGGGTCAAGCACTCCCACAATACCGTCCGGAAGCTCCTGATACGGCATAAGGTCATCAGGGACTTCGCATCCGGTTATGGATTTTCCGGTGAGGGGTTCATCAAAGAGTGCTATCACACACTGGCTGCGGTTCTTTGACCACAGCGGCGGTATGCGGTATATGGAGGCAAGCAGCTTCTGCAGGGATGCATATGAGGGCTCCTGCAGCATCCGCGATACCTGCTCATCAATAATGTTTTTTTTACCCGTCCAGGAAACAGATGCGGCTGCGGCATAACTGAAGAGCACCGTCACCGGCATGCTGTAGCATCCATGGTCTCCCCAGTCGGCCAGCAGCATGCCCTGGGCACCGTTTTTGATGCCCTCCATGGTGAATTCAGCAATATTTTTCAAAGCCCCTTCCTGTCTTGGAAACAGGGAGTTCCAGCTGCCGGTGCCGGGACATACCCAGAAGGGTTTTCCCGCCTCCCCAAACATTTTCGGGGTTTCATAGGAGTCTTTGGGGTCATAGATCCAGTCAATAAATATGATGTCGTCGGGAAGCTCACTGATGAGCTCAGGATACTTCAGAATCACGTCACCGAAGACCATGATCTTCTTTCCATGGACCGCAGCGGCGCTGCGCAGCCGCAGAATATGAGAAAGATAGAGTCTCCCCTTTCCCAGCTCCGCTGCCAGAGCGGCAGATTTCCCGTTTCCGATATCATAGGTTTCGTCTGAACACACATTCAGCCGGTTTGATGAAAACAGAGGAAGAAACTCCCCGTACATGGTGTCTATCAAGGAGTATGTCTCTGATTCTGCCGGGGACAGAGTCCAGTAGAGGGTGCTTTCTGAGAGATGGCGAAACCGCTTGGTTGTAAGGATCCTTCTGCAGTGTCCGAAGGACTGCAGGTTCGGCTGCAGCTCCACAAAGTGAGCTGAGCACCATTGATCAAGCTCCCTGATCTCATCAGGGGTAATCGGGTCTGACCCCTTCCAGAATTCAGGAAATGAAGGAAATGCAAAGGTATGCTCAATGTACAGCTGAAGCACATTCATCTTCATCTGTGCAAGCTTCACCACCAGGTCCTTGAGAAACTCCAAGGTATATACCCGTCCCCGGGAAAGATCAAGCATTACTCCACGGTGCTCAAGCACGGGAGCATCGGTGATTTCTGCACACCGAAGCTCCACCCCCCCTGTCTCTGCAAGAATTTGCTCAAGGGTCATGACCCCGTAGAACAGCCCCTGCTCATCACCTCCCTGGAGTGCAATCCCCTCGGACTGTATGCTCAGCACATATCCCTGCTTGGGAATAGAGTCTCCAGCAGTCAGCTCTGCTTTTCCGACGGTAAGCACAAAAGACCGGTCAGTACGCACTTCCGTACCTGTCTCCCTGCCGGCATGCTGTACAAATGCCACTGCTGCAAACTTTGCAATGTTTTGATATGCACAACGAATCACAACAGGCCCTTTCAGACTGCATGTCCCTTCCCGATACTGTATTATCTGCGGCTGAGGCAGTAAATTTCTGTATGTCATAAGCTCCTCACTATGCTGGATCATCTCCAGGGATATGCTTTGTCCCACATATTCAGACAGCACCCGGTCCATAGGGTGGTGTACTGCCTGTGGGCGGTGTAGGTCGACAACTGTGAATCCACGGGCTTTCCATCCAGCAGTTCTCTTCGCTGTCCTTCAAGCCAACGCACCGCTTCATCATATCGTGATGCGGCTTTGTCAAACAGATAGAGGGCGCATTCACGCCCTGAGAGCCTTGCCTCTTCCTGCCAGAGGGATGCAAAGCGATGGCGCAGATGGGAGAATTCCTGGAACAGCATTCTCAAAGATACCATCCAATGCATGATCAGCTGGGAATCAACCTTGGATGCTGCAAACGCCCCCCGTATTTCATAGGAGAGCATGCCCTTCTTACCGGTGAACTTGAGCAGTTCTGCAGCGAGCAGAAGCTCCCGTGAAAACCTGCTGTCCTCTTCGGTGACCATCAAATTTTCTGAGGCCATATCTGCGAGTCGGTGCATTTCAGAGAAGGTCTGCATCGGAACAACCGGGTAGATGTCATTGCCCGTGAGGGTAAGTCCCTTGAGCAGATCGTCAAAAAGCGCATAGATCGTCTGGGTTTTGAACCCCACCTGCAGGCCCTCCAGGGTGTTAATTTCCGCCAGCTGGAAAAATCCCTGTTTCTGCTTTGGGGAATCAAAGAACAGCTGCTCTGCGGCATCTTCGAATGCTTTCATATCATCTGTTCCGCTGAAGGACTGCTGGGCTCCGTAGAGCAGTCCGTAGTAACTGAAGGAGAAGGGCTGATGATGCCCGTAGTCGCCCCAGTGGGTCATCAAAATACCCTCTGCCCCCTTTTCATATGCCTCACGGGTGAACACCCGAATATTCTGATACGCATTCTGCACCCTGGGAAACAGGGCATTCCAGGAGCTGGTTCCCGGGGCGGCCCAGAACCTCCGTTTCGTCTGCCCATAGAGGTCCAAGGAGGGATAGGTTTCAAGAGGATTGTAGTTCCAGTCTACGCACACCACATCATCCTCAAGATTCTTAAGCAGCTCAGGATACTTCTGCACTGCATCACCCCAAAGGAGAATGGTCTTTGCCCCGCAGGATCTCGCAATGGAGCAGACCTCCTCCAGATATTCACTGAATACCCGGCCAGCCCCCTCCTTCTGGACCCGAGTTTTCGAATACCCGGTACCCAGGTCATAGGGTTCATCCATGTTCAGATGCACGGTCCGGGAAGTGAACCAGGAGAGCACTTCACCGAGGATCTCTCTCAGGAGATCATACACCTCCTCTCTGCCTGCCGCCAAGGTAAAGAGATTCTCATTCTCACCGAGATGCTCATACCCCGGCAAGCGAAGGATCCCGTGCATATGGGAAAAGCACTGGATGTTGGGCTGCAGCTCAATGCCCCACTGGGCGCAGCATGCGTCAAGTTTAATGATTTCCTCCCGGGTAAATCCCCCGCTGAGCAGACCGATGAGGGGATGACCGGGGATGCGGTAGGTATCCTCAAAGTACAGCTGAAGCACATTGTACTTGTACTGTGCAAGAAACCGGACCATCTCCTCCAGGGTTTCCCAATTCGGGATTTTTCCCCGGGATACATCGATCATTGCACCCCTCAGCGGGACCAGGGGGTAATCCTCTGCGGTCATGCAGGGAATTACATTTCCAGACTGCTGAATCAGCTGTTTCAGGGCAAAAAGCCCAAAGCGCAGTCCTGCAGCAGCCGGTGCTGATATCTCAATGGATGAAGAGGTGACCTTCAGCCGATAGGCTTGAAGGGCAGATGCTACACGGTGTTTCATGTCCTCAGATACCGGAATTTCCTCCCGGATGAATAGAAGCGGCACCCCCTGTGAAGATACAGGCAGGATACCCGATGCAAGGATCCCCTGCAGTTCAGCAGGAGGGTCTTGGGGTGCTGTCCCCCGGGTGATGTCACAGGACCCTGAGGAAATATCGGCATGCTTCAATGAAGGGATAAAATACATATGCTTCTCTTTACTGAAAGCAGGATGTTCCGGTGCTGTTCAGTACAGCACCGGAGTGTTCCTGCTGGTCACTTATTTGGGCCGTATCATACCATGCAGCAGCTGGTACACCACAAAGTTATCATCACCGGCGGAATTTAGATAGAGTTCCTCCGGCCCTTCCCAGACAGTTCTCAGACCGTTGCTGGTAAGGTTGCGGCTCTCCTTGGTATAGATCGGCAGAGTCGGCAGGGTCTCATTGAATGCAGCGGCGATTTGTTCAATTACTGCTCGTTGGGCTTCGAGATCCCAGCCTTCAACGGACTTGCGCATCAGTTCTGCGAAATCAACGGTTCCACGGGAAGTCTCCTGGACCATATCGAAGGCCATGCCTATGCCTGCTGATGAGGTATTGCTTGCAAGAAGCGGTCCTTCGTATGCGTACATAGGATGGGGCTGACCGGTCCCGAAGAATGACATTGCCAGTTCAAAATCCCCTGCCTGGATGTTGGGTACCCGCTGGGTGGATTCAATTCCTGAAAAGGTGGTGCGGATTCCGAAGGCGGTAAGCTGGGAGGCAGCCTCGGAAGCTGCGGTTGAAGCATCAGCCCAGCCGCTGGGGCACTGCAGAGAAAGAGTAAAGGGCCTTCCGTTGGGAAGCTGCCACTGGTTTCCCCTCTTCGTCAGTCCCGCTTCCTGAAGCAGTTCTTCAGCCCGCGCATGATTCACTTCATAGGGATCAAGCATTGAAAGATCTACCCAGTTTTCTGCTACCGCATCACCGAGCCCGGTGACGTACTCGACACCTACGCTTACCCCGGGAAGTGCAAGACGGCCGATCCGGTCCCGGTCAATCACATGGGCAATTGCCTGCCGAACCCGGAGGTCATCAAGGGGAGCGAGGGCATGGTTGAAATAGATTGCCAGGCCGTCTACACCGGGAAGCTGCACATAGGTGTATCCCATCCGCTCAAATGCCTCCATGGAGGATGCGGGGAACACATGGGTCAGATAGTCGATCTGACCGCTGAGCACCAGGGGAGTCAGGTCAGGCACATCACCGTTGTAGATCATCAGCTTGTCAAACACCACGTTGTCGGCGAGAAATGAGTTGGGATTCTGGGGCATTTCGATGCTTGCCTGGCTTACCCGAGCAGGATCCAGGTAGTACGGGCCGGTCGCATTCACTATCTCGGGACGAAAGGAGTTGAAATCAGCAACCAGGTTTCTCCACTCTGAAGAGTCCTGACCGTATCCTGCATCCACAAGATCTGCGGTCTTTTGGGCAAATTCTCCATAGGTGCGGGCATCAACTATCGGTTTTCTCAGAACGTTTCTGGTAAACAGCGGTGTTGCAGCGGCAATGGTGAACACCACGGTATCATCGGACTCAACAATCACATCATCGATATAGTTCCAGGCAGGGTTTCCTACCAGCCGATAGATGTAGAAGGTGGTCCACACATCCTTTGCGGTAAAGTCCTCACCGGTGAGCCATCTCGCATCGCTTCTGAGCTTGATGGTCATTTTATCGGAATCTTCATCAATGTCCCAGCTTTCTGCCAGCATGGGAGTATACTCCGCCCGGGCGTTCACATAGAGCGCCAGCGGCAGCTGATGAACTTCCCTCCAGAAGCGCAGTTCAATCGCATTGGATATGAACATGTTGAAGTGACCGGTGGGCGGTGTAGCATAGGGCCATCCCCCCGCAAAAGCCGGAGCTTCAGGTTCCGCTGCTGTCTCCGCTCTGCCCTGTGCAGATACTCCTGCTGCTGCAGTTATCAGTATGCAGACAAGAGCAATATAGAACAATCGTTTCATAATCATAAAAAACCTCCTCGTTTTTTACTTCCTTGAATTATCTCTCCCCCGTCGGGAGATCCAAATGCCCGATATAATGAGAAATCCGCCGATAAACAGGTTCACCACGCTGATCACTCCCTCAGCGCTGCCCTGTTCCTGGTACGGCATCATCCACAGTGACAATATGATCATCACAGCCCCGAAGGGTGCTGTCACAGATCCTATTACCTTCATCATTCCTTTGTTCATATCACTCCTCCCTGTAGAGGTGGCATGATACCCAGCGACCGTCCCCAATGTCGGAAAGCACCGGTTCGGTGACAGTGCATACCCCTTCAATCATCTGGGGACAGCGGGGAGAGAGGGAGCATCCCGGAGGAAGGGCATGAAATGAGGGGATGTCCACTCCCTTCAGGTCATAGGACTCACGGCCCTCAATATCTCCTGCTGACAATATTGCCTTGGTATAGGGGTGCAGGGGATCTCCAATAAGCTTCGGGGTGGGCCCTAATTCAACAATCTGCCCGAGATACATCACCGCAAGCCGGTGCTCCCAGGCAAAGTACCTGCCGAGGGCCAGATCATGGGTGATATATAAATATGAGACCTTGAGCTCTCTCTGGATCCGCTTCAGCGTGTCCAGAAGGCTGATGCGCATGGACGTATCGATCATGCTTGTGGCCTCGTCAACCACGATGGATTTCGGGTTCATCGACAGCACCCGGGCTATGGAAACCCGCTGCCTCTGTCCCCCGGAGAGGTAGGTGGGGTATTTGTCGATGAAGTCCTCCACCGGAGTCAGCCCCACCATTTCCAGCAGGGCTGCGGTCTCCCGGTAGAGCTCAGAGAAGTTTCTGATCTTCCGGTGATGCTTCAGCGGTGCTGATATCATATCGAAGACCATGCTGGAGGGATTGAGGGATTCGTAGGGGTTCTGGTGTATCAGCTGCATGTTCCTGCGGAATGAGACCGACTGTTTTTTTGTAAAGGTGTTCACCTCCTGGCCGTCGTAGCGGTAGCTCCCCCCTGAACAGCTGTGAAGTCCTGCGAGAATCTTTCCAAAGGTTGTCTTGCCGCAGCCTGACTCCCCCACTACACAGAGGGTTTCCCCTTCTTCTATGGAAAGATTTATGCCCCGCAGGATCGTTACGGTGCTGTTTTTGTACGGAAAGGTCTTGGTAAGGTCCCGAACCTCTATCAGGCTCATACGGTCACCTCCTCATAGAGATGACATGCCGCCAAGCGGTGCCCCCCTACTGAGCGAAGCTGGGGCACCTCCCGGAGACACCGGTCATGGCTGTGCTCACACCGAGGGGAAAAGAGGCACCCGTCAATCCGCCTTACCAGATCCGGGGTTGATCCCGGTATGGAGTACAGGTGCTCAAAGGCCGCATTGAGCTTCGGGATTGCCCGAAGCAGCCCGACGCTGTAAGGATGCTTCGGGTCAGCAAAAAATTCTGATGACGGTGAATCCTCCACCACCGCACCTGCGTACATGGTCACCACCCGGTCGGCCAGCTGGGTGACGATTCCCAGATCGTGGGTGATGAATATCATGCTGAAGTTGTGGGACTTCCGAAGAGAATTGAGCAGCAGCAGAATTCTCTTCTGGGTTATCAGATCAAGGGCTGTGGTAGGTTCATCAAGGATGATCAGCTGGGGGTCCAGAAGAAGGCTGAGGGCAATCAGGGTCCTCTGCTTCATACCTCCGGAGAGTTCATGGGGATAGGAGTTCAGCACCGCATCCCCGTTGAGATACACCAGTTCAAGAAGCTCCCGGCTGCGTTTGAGCACCTGCTGACTGGTAAGCTTCATGCGGTGAGCCCTGGCGGTATCGAGAAACTGGGTATATATTTTGGTCACGGGATTGAAGGAGCTTTGGGATGCCTGGAACATCATTACGATTTCGCTCCACCGCAGGGTTCTCATGGTCTGCTCTGAGCTGCTGTGTATGCTCACAGATTTGCCCTTCCGGGGCTTGTAGGTGATCGACCCGCTTCGGATATCAGCGTTCAGCGGAAGCATTTTTACGATTGAAGCCGCTAAGGTGGTCTTGCCGCAGCCCGACTCCCCGATGACCGCTACTGACTCTCCCGGTCTGATGCGCAGGGAAGCATCATGCACTGCATGGAGGTTCCCACGTTTTGTCCGGTAGTCGATGAAGAGGTTTTGTATGTCAAGAATCCAGTCATCAGGCGACATGGCAGCTTGTTCTCCTATTTCCTCAGGCTCGGGTTAAACACCTCTTCCAGAGACCGGGATATCCAGACCAAAGAGAGGATCAGCAGACATATTACGATAGTCGGTGCGAGAAGGAACCAGATTGCATTGGGGTTGTAGATGACCCCCTGATTCCAGGCAACATTGATCATCACACCCCAGTTCTGGTCCAGGGGCAGCAGTCCCAGGAACACCAGTCCCACCTGTGCATAGATGGCGGCGCGCATCAGCAGGGTAAAGTTGGCTGCAATGAAGCCCATCATGTTGGGGAGAATCTCCCTAAAAATGACGTGCATCATGGGAAGATCAAGCATGAAGGCCGCTTCAATGTAGTCGCGCTTTTTCAGCGACAGCACCTCAGCACGAATCGTCCTGAACAGTCCTGCCCAGGAAAGCACGGCAAGGACAACCGCAAGGGTCACACTGTCAAGGCGGAAAAACCCTGAGAGCACCACCAGCAGCGGAAACCGGGGTATGGTGAGCCAGACATCGGCGAGAAACACCATGATCTCATCAAACTTGCCCCGCACCAGGGCGGAAAAGGACCCGAGAACAATACCGATAGCTACGGCAATGGAGGCGGTAAGCAGAGCCAGGACCAGCAGTTCCCTGCCCCCCGAAACAATCTGGGCCCAGATGTCCCGTCCGAGGTGGTCTGTCCCCAGGATATGTTCGGAGCTTGGCGGATGAAGCAGTTTGTCCGGGTCCGATTCCGTATCCAGGGGAAACCAGATCGGCCCGAACACCGACATCAGTATTATCATCAGCAGCAAAGCAAATCCCGCTGTTCCCACCTTGTCACGCACCACAGCGCTTCCCATATGGGAGAGGGTTCTTTTCATCCTGCTGGTTTTTCTCAGATCATCCATCCTGCTTCCCTCCCCCGTGCCGTATTCGGGGATCAAGTACCCCGTAGAGCAGTTCAGCAAAGAGATTTGACAGTACAATAGCAATTGTCATTACCAGAAATATCGCCTGCATCAGGGGATAATCCCGGTTGCTGGTGGCGTTAAGCAGTTCAAGTCCCAGTCCCTGGTATACAAAAAGCTGCTCAATGATCAGCGACCCTCCGATAATGAAACCTAGGCGCATGGCAAATTCCGTAGCAATCGGCAGCATGGCATTTCTTCCGATATAGGACTTCAGGATTTTTGCCGGCCTGAGCCCGCGGGCTCTGGCAATCTGTGCATAGTCTGAATTGAGGCATCCTGAGGTGCTCCCCTTCATCAGCAGCACCCAGATGCCGATCTGAGAAAAGAAGTAGGTTAGGATAGGCACGAAGCCGTGTCCGATGACGCTCCTGATGAACGGTGCATTCCATCCCGGGGTTACCCCGGGGCCGTAGGTGCCCCGCAGCTGGAAGATGGGAATAATCGATCCCCGTCCTCCCCAGGTGAACACCCCGAAGAGGAGAATAAGAAAAATGGCAATCAGGAAATCAGGTACCGCACTGAGGAAGGAACTTGTCCCTGATATCAAGGGTTCATACCATGACTCTCTCCGGTATGCCGCAAGGGCCCCCAGAACAATCCCGATAATAAACGACAGCACCAGCCCCATCCCGACGGTGAACAGCGTCCAGGGCAGCCGTGCGGCAATAATCTGGGTCACCTGGACGCCGGGGGAAAGAAAGGAGGTGCCGAAATCAAGCCGTACGGCACTGCTGAGATAGTCGATATACTGGACAAACAGAGATGCCTCCAGATCCAGGGCGAAGAGGGAGGATGCTCGGGATGAAGCTTCCTCATAGGTCATTCCGTACTGCACCACCAGGTTCTGGATATAGCGCTCTATGGGATTAGACGGCATCAGCCTGATCAGGAAGAAGATGAGGGTGGTCACAACCCATACGGTAAAGACCACCTTCATCAGCTTCTTTGCGGCAAATACCAACATATCTTTCTGCATGCTATCTCCTGCTCATGCTCTGCAGAACTTTGCTGATGTACTCATCTGAAGCAAGCAGTACCGCTCCCTTTGCCGGAAGGGAGAACCGCCGTTCTGAAAGGATCTGCACCGTATAGGGGATCTTCGAAAATGCATCAGAAATATTTTTCTTTACCTCATCCCCCATGGATTCAAAGAGGTCCCCGGTAAGAAAGGTGATTTCAGGATCAATGAAATATATCTGCTTGATAAGTGATTCCTTCAGCACTCCGATAAACCGCTCCGAGGCATTGTCATGGGAAAGTGATTCAATGAGATCCTGCACACTGGTATCGGGAAAATAAAACTCACCGGCAGACCCTGAAGATCCCCGGAAGAGGGTGTCATTGATGATCATTCCGCACCCGATGCCGAAGGGATCCAGGTTCAGGACAAACGCTAGGACCGTTCGGTACCGGTTCTTCTGTGCCGCATGGCAGTATACTGCACCGCAGTTAGCATCATTTTCCACAACCACGGTGATGTCGCTGAAGGCTTCGGTTACCCGTCGGGTAAATCCTTCCACCTTCCAGTTGTTGTACCCGCCGCTATGGTTCCTGCGTTTAAATGAGGACAGATTTCCGTCGGGTTCCACCACAGACTTCACGGCAATTCCAATTCCCTTGATGGCAGGATAACAACGGCGGTATGTTGATGTCATTTCAATGATTTTATCCGCAAGCTCCCCCTCAGTTGCCTGAAGGGGAATACGTTCCGCATGGATTTCCTTGTCAGCAATTCCTATAAGATGAAAATCCACAAAGGTCTCTTCAATATAGAGACCGAGAAACAGAGCGCTGCTGTTGTCCAGTTCAAGCAGCTGTCCGGGCTTCCCTACCCGTCCTGTCTGCAGCGGCTGGGATGAATTACGTATCAAGTTGATCTTCCGAAGGTCCTGTACCAGATAGGAAATGGTGGAGGCCTGAAGAGCATGGCGCTCCTTCAGGTCAGCCTGGGTCATGGCCCCTTCAATACGGAGGGTCTGGAATATGCCGGTGAGGTTCTGGACCCGTTCGGTAACCTTGTTCATGTTCACCACCATTATTTCATTCAAACTATGAACTAATTATATTTCAACAATCCCACCCTGTCAATGAAAAGATTTTTTATTTTTTTCTGCCCTTCCTGATGAACTCAGCAGCCATATCAAGGTGAATCACCGCAGGATCAAGGACACCCTCCGCACCATAGGATGCCTCCTCCCCGCAGTACTGATACGACATACAGTCCCGTTCCTTGGGAAACACCTTGGGATCGGCAAAGCACATATGGAAGTCCATATGGTTATGAAAGAGATAATGATAGTGATGCCGTGCATAGGAGGATGCGTCAAAAAACACCCGGTTCACTCCCCTCCTTGTTATCTCTGCTCCCACCTGTTCACGAAAATCAATCAGCGGAACAGAAATGCACCGGCAGACCGCTTCTGCAGCACCGTGGAGAATGTCAGAGCAGAGCATTACTGCATCACATCCCTCGCTCTGCGCTTTGCGGGCAATCTTCTGATAGAGCAGACCCAATGCTTTCCAGTTATTGTTTCTGAGCAGACAAGCAACTTCATCGACCTCCGGTGCATACTCCGCCAGCATGCAGCTGTGCTCTGCAAGCTTCCTTCGGTAGAATGCCCTGTGCTCTTCTCTGCTGCCTCCGATCAATGCTACGGTAATCATAGATACCCCCTTATATACAGGAATATCCGATGCAGGGGGGCATATGATTCAAAAGAGGAAGAAACTTCTGAAGATCCTGCACCGTGGCTTTCTCTCCACCCCTCGGGCATGGTATAGTGCGCCCATGAACAGCATGACCCGGAAGGAATTTCTTGAACAAGTGCAGAGTCTCTGCGAACTGATGAGCTACGAGGAGCTGGTTGACTGTATCAAGCTGTATGTACGTGAATACAGATCGGAACAAAGGCAGGAATTTCTGCATGCCCTTGCTTCATACCGTGGTGATGCCCCTCCGGAGAAACTTGAAATCGGGCTGCTTGAAGCCGTTGATGCCCTTGCGGATAATATCCTGGATTATCAGAAATCCATTGAAGACGGATCCTTCTATGATGACCAAGAATACCCCTATGATGAGTGTCCTGATCCATATACCGATGACCATCTTGGTTCCCTGGCAGGTCTCTTTAACCAGGCAGATCTTCTGTTTTCCTCAGGGGGCATTGAAGATGCCCGAAAACTCTACAGCAGGCTTTTTGAGCTGATTGAATCTTTCGAAGACCTTAAGTACTGGAATAGACAGTTCAGCGTCGACTGGATTGAGACCCAGGCCCGGTACTGGAGATGCATGTATGAGACGGAACCTCCCGAGAAGCGGCCCCAGGTGCTGCTGTCGCTGATGGACCCTAGGAATTTTAACAGTTCATACTATGGCTTTGGAGAACCATATGTAAAAGACATTATCGGCACCCGTGAAGAGATTCTGCCGGACTATGAACAGTTTCTTGCATCCTGGTGCCGTCTTCTCGCAGAAGGCAGCACCGACCGTGAGCAGATGCTTCTGCTTGAAGCAGTGCACATGACCAGGGGGATTGACGGCATCAGTGAACTTGCCCGTTCATGGAAGGGAACACAGAGCCGGGGATATCTCTACTGGATCAGTGCCCTGAAGGACGCAGGGGACCTGGAACAGGTGCTTGAGGTATCACAGGAAGCCCTCAAGGCAATATCCCCGGAGGATCCCTTGAGATACCATGCTGCAGCATATTTGACGCAGACCGCCGAAAAGACTGGCAGCCTTCCTCAGCTGCTTGCTGGAAAACAGGAACTGTTCCAATGCGAAACTGATGATTTCCATCTTGAACACCTGATGAAGGAAGCACAGCGGCAGCATGTGCTTGATCAGCAGCTGGACTGGGTACATTCCTATCTGAAAACACACGTTAATGAGCATACCATCCCCCTGATGATCAAGGTGATGTTCATCCTGGGATCTGGAGTGCAGGTTTATGCCGATCCAAAATCTCTGGGCATCAGCTCATCCTCCCTGAATAAGCCTCTGGGGTGGTCCTGGATCTTTTCCGGTGATGCCGTGACGGGACTGCTGTTCGCCGGAGCACTAATCATGCTTGCGGGTGATCACATCTGTGAAACCCCGATAATTCATTCTGTGCATAAAACATATGATCCCACGGTGAGCTCCGGAAGATCCTTCGTCATCCCCGGCGATGCTGACCCCGAATATCTGAGGCAGATGGCTGTATCAGGACTCATATCATCACCATTGCCGAAGGATACTCGGGACTATCTGCATGCTTGGGCAATGGAAATTGGGAAAAAACGGATTGAGGGCATTGTTTCAAACAAGTACCGTAACTCCTACCGCAAAGCCGCTGAAATCCTTGGGGCTCTTGCTGAGGTTGCTGCGGTAACCCAGTCTCCTAAGCACGCCCAGACATTGATCTTCACCTACCGCGACCAGATGTTCCAGCGCTTCAGTGCATTCAGGCGGGAAGTCAATGGGATGATGGAGCTTTCCTCCCTGCTTTCGAGCCTGTAGGTGTTTGTCATCCACCGGCATAGTAGGATATGATGGGCTTGATGAACTTACTATCCATGGAACAGGTTTCAAAGACGCTGAAGGACTCCCCGCTGTTTGAAGGGGTTTCACTGGGAATAGATCTGCATGAGCGAATTGGTCTCATCGGTGCAAACGGGTCAGGAAAGACCACCTTTCTCAACCTGGTAACCGGAAGACTGGAACCCGATACCGGTTCAATATCCCGGAACCGGGAGCTTCACATCAGCATGCTTGAGCAGGACCCCCAGTTTTCATCAGAAATGACGGTACGGGATGTTCTCTGCCAGGGCACCTCCGATCTCTCAATATTGCTCAGGAGATACCGGCGATGTCTGGAAAACCCCGTCAGTGAAGCTGAGCTGCATTATCTTACCGAACAGATGGAAAAGCACCATGGGTGGGAAGCTGAGAACACCTATGCCTCCCTGGTCAGCGAACTGGGCATCGGGGAACTTGATATTCCCATCCATGAGCTTTCCGGAGGAATGAGAAAGAAGGCTGCTCTGGCCTCGGCACTTGCGCTGCAGCCCAATCTGCTGATCCTTGATGAGCCCACCAACCATCTCGATATTCCCACCGTGCAGTGGCTGGAGAACTATATTATTTCATCGAACCTGGGATGCATAGTGGTCACCCATGACCGGTACTTCCTTGATGCTGCATGCACGAAGATCTTTGAAATTGACAGAGCATCCATCTTCTCTTATGAGGGAAACTACTCCACCTTTTTAGAGAAGAGGCAACAGCGAAATGAGATAGAACAGGCTGGGCAGCAGAAAATTGCATCGGTGCTCAGGGACGAACTGAAATGGCTCAGACGGGGACCGAGGGCCCGTACCGGCAAGGACAAGGGCAGAAAGCAGCGCCTGGAGAACCTGATGGATGCACGTATCAGAAAATCCCATGACATGGCAAAATTTTCCTCGGGATACAGAAGACTCGGGAAAAAAGTCCTTGAGCTCTCATCAGTTAAGAAAAGCTATGACGGCACAACCGTGATAGAGCCCTTCAGCTATTCCTTCAAGCAGGGTGAGCGTATTGGACTGATAGGTCCCAACGGATCGGGAAAGACCACCTTCCTTGACATCATCAGCGGCCATATCGGCATGGACAGCGGAACTGCAGACTGGGGAGCAAATACCAGATGGGCCTATTTTGACCAGCTTAACCGCCCCTTCAACGAAGAGATGACGGTGCTGGAGTGCATAACCAGGGACAGGGAACAAATCGTTTTCCCGGAGGGAGGCACTGTTTCTGCGTCACGTTTCCTTGAACAGTTCGGATTTGATGCATCCTTCCACAGGATATCGGTATCACGGCTTTCGGGGGGTGAGCGCAGAAGGCTCTACCTGCTGAGCATTCTTGCCCAGCAGCCCAATTTTCTCATGCTTGACGAACCCACCAACGATCTTGATATCCCGACCCTGGCCCGCCTTGAGGAATACCTCAATTCCTTTCAGGGATGCGCCCTGGTTGTCTCACATGACCGTGCTTTTCTAGACAGCACCGTGGACTATCTGTTTATATTCGACGGTTCAGGAAATATCCAGGGATTCCCCGGAACATGCAGTGATTTCTTCCTTGAATTCGGCTTCTCTTCCCGGGAAAAAAAGAACGGCAGCAGCACAAGCCCATCTCAGAGCGGAAGCCGAAGGAGAAAGCTTTCATTCAAGGAGCAGCGGGAATTTGATTCCCTCCTTGAATTCATTGAACAGCTGGAAGCAGAAAAGCATACTTTGGAGCAGGAGTTTCTCAAGCCCGATGATGCCATCGAAGAAAAAAGCAGACGGTACCAGGAGGTGCTGAGTCTTATTGAAGAATCATCCCAGCGCTGGGAATACCTTGCAGAAATTGACGAGAATTCATGATAGTATCTTGAACATAGGGAGGGAAGATATGTTTGTATCCCACAGAAAGGATATAGAGAAGACCGAACTGCATGCTCCTTCACTGAAGCATGCGTCAAAGCAGGTGCTCGTGGGAGCTGAGCAGGGCTGGGATGATTACGTCATGAGGATGTTCACCCTCGGCAAGGATGGGTTCACCCCCCGGCATGACCACGGCTGGCAGCATATCATCTATGTGGTGGAGGGGGAAGGGAAGCTCTATCTTGACGGGAAGGACTATCCCCTGACTCCCGGTTCGGTGGCCTATGTTCCAGGAGAATCTGAACATCAGCTGAAAAACACCGGAGATAATGATTTTGTCTTCATATGCATCGTTCCCAGCCATGGTGACGTATAGACTGCGATTGACAGGCACACACTTCTTTACTACCCTGCACAGCATGAAAACAGTGATCCTGCTTCTTCTGTGCATGCTTGCCGCTGCCGCGCCGTCGGCAAAGGACTACGGGGTCTCCGACCTCACCATTTCATCAATCATTCACCCTGAGGGAACCGTCAGAATGACTGAAACAAGGACCTTTACCTTCAGCGGGTCATTTTCCTGGGTGGAATGGAATCTTGAAAAAGAAGGGTTCAGTGAGCTTCGGGACATTGAGGCTTCAGTCAACGGCAGGAGCCTTTCCTTCAGCGACACGGAGGAACCTGGAACGTTCCGGGTCTTTGAGGACAGATCCAAGATAGCGGTCAGGTGGTTCATTGATGCTGAAGATGAGTCCAAGGAAATTGAAATCTCCTACACCCTGGCGGATGCGGTATTTACCGATGATCCCTGGAGCGAGTTCTACTGGAACTTCATCGGCACCGGCTGGGAAAAACCGACACAGGGCATCACCATCGACATCCTGTTTCCTGAAGGCGCAGATTTCCGAGACCTGCATGGATGGTCATATGCTGCTCTAGCGGGAGAGAGGTTTGTCAAAGATAAAAACCGGATTACCTATCATGCCCAGGGCATTGATGCAGAACAGAAACTGCCCCTGAGGTTCATCTTTCCTGCAAAACTGCTGTCGGTGCCGGTACGAGGAGAGGGGGAAATATCTCCTGAGGCAGCTGAACAGGATCACCGGGAGCATATTGAAAAACAGGAAGCGCGAAGGGCCTTCAGGGCTGCGGCAGAGCCTGTGTCCCATGCTGCGGGAGTGCTCGCTGCCCTGCTGAGCATTATTATGAGCGGGTGGATCCTTTACCGCTTCGGGAGGCATGAACCTAGCGATGATTCAGTACCGGTTACCGGCGATCATCCTCCCGCTGATCTGCCTCCTGCACTCGCAGGCTGGCTGCTGAACCGGCAGCATATCACAGTATCCCATCTCTCAGCGACTATTCTGGACCTTTCCCTTCGGGACTGCTTCCGCATCAGGCAGGAGCGGCAAAGCAGCAAGGGGTTGTTCAGCAAAGAGAAGGACATGTTTCTTCTGGAACTCCATGACAGCCCCCCTGATGATCTCACTGCCTGGGAAATGAGCCTGTTCACATTTCTCAAGGACCGTATTGAAGCCGGAGAGAATACCTTTAATAAACTGTTTCCCCAGAGCAGCAGGTCACGGAAATGGTACCGCGAGTGGTCAGTCATGCTCTCAGAGCATGCGAAATCCTTCGGGTGGTTTATTTCCCAGCCCAAGGTCATTGCAGCCCAGGCGTCAGTACAGGGGCTGTTTCTGCTGATCTCCATTGCCGTGCTGATATTCTCCTCTAACCCGCTGTTCGGCATGCTTTCTCTCATTGCTTCCGTTTTAGGAATCATCCTATGCCCCTTCCTTTCCCCAAGGACCGCACGGGGACAGAGCACCTACCAGGCTTGGAAAGCATATGCCGACTCCCTGAAGCAGGCACAGGTATCTCAGGATGATGCATACATGGGAGCACATATTGTCTATGCTGTGGCCTTTCAGACAACCGGAAAGAAACTTGATAATCTCACAAAACATATCCATGTTGAGCAGCGCCATCTTCCCTGGATTGTTTTTTATCCCGGCATGTTCTCGCCCTCTTCTGTATCAAATGCACTGACCTCCATGACGGCAGCCGCAGCGGCGTCTGCATCATCAGTTGCAGGCGGTGGTGCCGCCGGGGCCGGAAGCGCCGGAGGAGGCTCAGGGGGAGGAGCAGGATAATGAAGATCAGAACACTCCACTATCTTGAAGGAGCACGTGAAGCATCAGGGACCGCCGTGGTCATTGACGTGTTCCGGGCATTCTCCACTGCATGCTATATTGCCGCCAAGGGTGCAGAAAGGATCATCGTCACCGAACATGCAGAGGAAGCATATGCCTATAAGCAAAAACACCCCGAATACCTGCTTGCCGGGGAGCGGGGAGGTTTCACCCTTGAGGGATTTGACTTCGGCAATTCTCCTTCTGCGGCTGAACAACGGGATTTCACCGGCAGCACAGTAGTGCTCACCACCAGTGCCGGGACCAAGGGCCTTGCAGAGGCAGCCAGACATGCCGATGCGGTAATCACCGGAAGTTTTGTCAATGCATCAGCTGCGGCGCATTGGATCCTGAAAAGAGACCCCCATGAGGTCTCCCTGGTCTGTATGGGGTGGAACGGACGTGAACCCGCTGATGAAGATGTGCTGTATGCCAGGTACCTTGAGGGGCTGCTCACAGGAAATCCCCTGCCATTTGAACCTATGAAGGAGTTTCTCAGACATCACAGTAAAACCAGCAGTTTCCGTACTGTGCTGGACCCAGATTCACTGCCGGAAGGGGACTTTGACCTCTGCCTGGACCTTGACCGGTTTCCCTTTGTCCTGCAGTTTACCGACGGATGTCTGATTCCTTTCCATCCATAAAGTTCGGTCCCCGACCTGGGGTATTCCATCGCCGCACCTGCTCAGCATCTGGAAGTGACGGTTGTGCCCCTGCTTTTGTGACCGACAGTGCCGATACCCGCTGGGCAAAGTCCAGGGCCTCAGAGGTGCTGTAAGATGAGGTCAACGCAACGGCAAATGCCGCAGAAAAGGCATCCCCCGCCGCAGTGGTGTCTACTGCCTTGACGGCATAGGCCGGCTGATACAGCACCTCATCCCCGGAGCTGCAGATGACTCCCTTCTCACCAAGCTTGATGCATACCGTATCAATACCGAAGCTCCGAAGCATCTTCAGCGCCCTGAGAACATCATCAGGAGAGGAAACAGATATTCCTGTGAGAATTTCAGCCTCCGATTCATTCGGGGTCAGATAGGTGACCATTGAGAGAATCCCTGCATCAAGCTTCTGCGCCGGGGCCGGGTCAAGAAGCACCGGGGTACCAAGTCTCCTGCAGGTCTCAATGACCGCAGCAACGGTCTCCAGGGGAATTTCCATCTGAACTAGAACAATGTCCGACCAGGAGAGCAGCTCTTCATACTTTGTGATATCACCGGGTTTCAGCGCATGATTAGCACCAGGGGAGAGGATAATGCAGTTGTCTCCCCCAGTTACCGTAATTGATGCCGTACCGGTTCTGTAATCCTTCAGGGCCTCAATTCCGGATGTATCCGCTCCGGCTGAACGAAGATTTTCGGTTACCGCAGCTCCGAAGATATCATCCCCG